>NZ_WKDV01000026.1:0-92673 GCF_021605825.1 Pseudomonas sp. PA-6-3C | reverse complement strand
GTTATTTTCGGCCCAGTGATCCTCGGACAAGTGGATGCGAGGAATGCAGACAAGGACGGCTATATTTCACTCAAAGTGTTACCTATGTGAATGCACTTTTGTGTAACCCATGTGGTTGTCCCGTACAGTGCCCCACCACTCGGCACCTCGCTTAGGCTCGGTGTGCCCTCACTCCGGCTTGAATCCGTGGGCCGCCGCGATGGGCCATCCTTGGCCCAGCGCGGCTAAACCGGCATCCCTGCCGGTTTACCCCCCAAATCACTGTCGAATTCCGGCCATCGTGTTTAACGGGGCGATTTCAGATCAAGATCAAGATCAAAAGCGCAGATCAAAAGACCGCTGACTTCGTCATCGAAAAGGATGTGAGAGCCGGAGCAACAGCAACAGCAACAGCAACAGCAGAGCCATACTCGGTCAAAGGTGGGAGCTGGCTTGCCTGCGATAGCATCAACTCAGTGTGCCTGATGTACCGAGGTGTCTGCATCGCAGGCAAGCCAGCTCCCACAGAAAAGCAGATCCTCAGTGTATGCAAATCCGCTTTTCGCTTTTGATCTAACCACTCAGGTCGGCTTTCAGGCCGCCGTGCTGTAGATCTTGATTTTGATCTGAGGCGCCCCGTTAACCACGATGGCCGGAGTGCGGGCATGCCGAGCCTAGGCGAGGCACCGAGTGGTGAGGCACAAACCTTTTGGTTACTTTTGGCTGGGCCGGCATTCCGGGCGTTTGCCAAAAGTGACCCGCTGTAAGAGCGGAACCATAGGTCGCCGCTATCAAAGAAATGGATATGTACACCACCAAAAGCCCGCCACAGCAGTCAAGCCAGCCCCCACAGTTGTTTATCAGTGTGACGAATACTCGTATTCCAGGCATAAAAAAAACGCCGCGCATCTTGCGATGCGCGGCGTTTTTTAAATCACAACATCTTAGGCTTGAATCACCGGGATGTTGGCGCTTGCTGCGATTTTGCGGAACTCGGCGATCTGGTCGAAGTTCAGGTAGCGGTAAACGTCGCTGGCCATGGTGTCCAGTTTCGCTGCGTAACCCATGTACTCTTCGACGGTCGGCAGGCGACCCAGCGTGGAGGCAACTGCCGCCAGTTCTGCCGAAGCCAGGTAGACGTTCGCGCCATCACCCAGACGGTTCGGGAAGTTACGGGTCGAAGTCGATACGACAGTCGAGTTCGGCTCTACACGTGCCTGGTTACCCATGCACAGCGAGCAGCCCGGCATTTCCATGCGCGCGCCAGCCTTGCCGTAGATGCCGTAGTAGCCTTCTTCGGTCAGTTGGTGAGCGTCCATCTTGGTCGGCGGCGACAGCCACAGACGGGTTGGCAGCTGACCCTTGACCTGCTCCAGCAGCTTACCGGCAGCGCGGAAGTGACCGATGTTGGTCATGCACGAACCGATGAACACTTCGTCGATCTTCTCGCCGGCAACACTGGACAACAGACGGGCGTCGTCCGGGTCGTTCGGTGCGCAGAGGATCGGCTCGTTGATTTCGGCCAGGTCGATCTCGATGATTTCGGCGTATTCGGCGTCGGCATCGGCTTCCATCAGCTCCGGGTTGGCAACCCAGGCTTCCATCGCTTGGGCGCGACGTTCCAGGGTGCGTGCATCGCCGTAGCCTTCGCCGATCATCCAGCGCAGCAGGGTGATGTTGGAGTTCAGGTACTCGGTGACGGAGTCCTTGGACAGCTTGATGGTGCAACCGGCAGCCGAACGTTCAGCCGAGGCGTCGGACAGCTCAAAGGCTTGTTCCAGCGTCAGGTCGTTCAGGCCTTCGATTTCCAGGATGCGGCCGGAGAAGGCGTTCTTCTTGCCTTTCTTCTCTACGGTCAGCAGGCCAGCCTGGATCGCGTAGTAAGGAATGGCATGAACCAGGTCACGCAGCGTGATACCAGGTTTCATTTTGCCTTTGAAGCGCACCAGGATCGATTCCGGCATGTCCAGTGGCATTACGCCAGTGGCTGCGGCGAACGCGACCAGACCGGAACCGGCCGGGAACGAGATGCCCATCGGGAAACGGGTGTGGGAGTCACCACCGGTACCGACGGTATCCGGCAGCAGCATACGGTTCAGCCAGCTGTGGATGATGCCGTCGCCTGGACGCAGCGAAACACCGCCACGGGTCATGATGAAGTCAGGCAGGGTGTGGTGGGTGGTCACGTCGATCGGCTTAGGGTAAGCCGCGGTGTGGCAGAAGGACTGCATTACCAGATCGGTCGAGAAGCCCAGGCACGCCAGGTCCTTGAGTTCATCACGGGTCATTGGACCGGTGGTGTCCTGGGAACCTACGGTGGTCATCTTCGGTTCGCAGTAGGTGCCAGGACGAACGCCTTTGCCTTCTGGCAGACCGCAGGCCTTGCCGACCATTTTCTGTGCCAGGGTGAAGCCTTTGCCGGTGTCGACAGGTGCTTCAGGCAGTTTGAACAGGTCGGTAGGGCCAAGGCCCAGTTCAGCACGCGCCTTGTCGGTCAGGCCGCGACCGATGATCAGCGGGATACGGCCGCCGGCGCGAACTTCGTCCAACAGAACCGGGGTCTTCATTTCGAAGGTGGTCAGGACTTCGTCGGTGCCGTGTTTGCAGACTTTGCCAGCATGCGGGTACAGGTCGATCACGTCGCCCATGTTCATGTTGGTGACGTCGAATTCGATTGGCAGTGCGCCAGCATCTTCCATGGTGTTGTAGAAGATAGGAGCGATCTTGCTGCCGAAGCAGAAGCCGCCGGCGCGCTTGTTCGGCACGTAAGGTACGTCGTCGCCGAAGAACCACAGTACCGAGTTGGTTGCCGATTTACGCGACGAACCGGTACCCACCACGTCGCCGACGTAGGCGATCGGGAAACCTTGGCCGCGCATTTCTTCGATCTGCTTCATCGGGCCGGTTTTGCCTTGCTCGTCCGGCACGATGCCTTCGCGCGCCATTTTCAGCATGGCCAGAGCGTGCAGCGGGATGTCAGGGCGGGACCAGGCGTCCGGGGCAGGGGACAGGTCGTCCGTGTTGGTTTCGCCGGTGACCTTGAAGACGCGCAGGCTGATCTTGTCGGCCAGGGTTGGGCGGTTGCGGAACCACTCGCCGTCAGCCCAGGACTGGATCACGCCTTTGGCATGTTCGTTGCCGTTCTTGGCTTTTTCGGCCACGTCGTGGAACGCATCGAACATCAGCAGGGTGTGCTTGAGTTGGGCGGCAGCGACAGGGGCCAGCTCGGCGTCGTCCAGCAGCTCGACCAACGTCACGATGTTGTAGCCGCCTTGCATGGTGCCAAGCAGTTCAACCGCGCGTTTCTTGTCGATCAGGGGAGAAGTGACTTCGCCCTTGGCCAGGGCGGACAGGAAACCGGCCTTGACGTAGGCAGCCTCGTCAACGCCTGGTGGAATGCGGTTGGTGATAAGGTCAACGAGAAATTCTTCTTCGCCAGCCGGAGGATTCTTCAGCAGCTCGACCAGGCCTGCGGTTTGTTCGGCGTTAAGCGGCTGGGGAACGATACCCAGTGCTGCACGCTCTTCGATATGTTTGCGGTAGGCTTCAAGCACAGTTATTACCCTCATCAGTGGTCCCACGGGACGCTCATCCAGAAATGAACGGCACGCATGCGCTCGGGGGCTTTTTGGGCCGCAAAGCCAGCGCTGCCGGCATTCCTCACAGAAGCTGCTTTCAAAGTTTTACGCCTGCAGAACGGAGCTGATGAGGGTTGGCGCGGGCTCTGACCTACCGGGTCGAACCTGCGCCAACACCGTTCTGAAGGAACGACTGTGCTCGTGACGCTTTGAAAACAGCTTCCAGCGGATTATTGGCGCCTTACAAGGCCGGATGATTCTACGGCAAAAAAAATCTAAAGGTAAGTTACCTAGCCAAGTTTGCTGGGTGATCAACCTTAGACAAAGGGCTAACATGGCGCACTGTTTCGCTGATTTGTGTGCATTGCCCATGTCCAACCAAGCCATCAAGACCCCCTGCGTCGGCCTGTGCTCCACGGTTTACGGCGATCTCGTCTGCCGCGGTTGCAAGCGCTTCCACCATGAAGTGATTCAGTGGAATGGCTATAACGAAGAAGAAAAACGTGCGGTATGGCTGCGGTTGGAGCAACTGTTGGTGCAAGTGATGGCCGGCAAACTGGAAGTCTTCGACCCCAAGATGCTGCGCGGGCAGCTTGAGCTGCGCAAGATTCGCTTCGTGCCGCACCAGTCCGAGTACTGCTGGGCCTACCAGTTGATCGCCCGAGGCGCGCGGGTGATTTCCAACCTGGAAGCCTATGGCATGGTGTTGCTGCCGGAGTTTCGTGAGTGGGCACTCCCGGAACTGCGCGATGCCATCGATCGTGAGTTCTTTATCTTGTCCGAGGCGCATTACCAACGCTATATCGCGCCGGGGTTCCTGAGAGACGCACTGGGACACTGACCACGCAGGTCAATGTGGGAGCTGGCTTGCCTGCGATGGCGGCAGATCAGCCAAAGGTGTTTTGACTCAAAGGTCGCTATCGCAGGCAAGCCAGCTCCCACCTTTGATCTCCATAGTTTGAAGAGGCTATGTCAGGCCTTGGTGGCCAACTCCTCCAGGTGATCCATCAACGCCTGCGGCTTAAGTACCAGCACATCACCTTCCACCGCATCCAGCACCACCTCCGCCGTATTGCCGATCAATGCGCCGGAAATCCCGGTGCGCGCCACTGTGCCGATAATGGTCACCGCCGCTTGCAGTGTGTGCGCGGCATAGGGGATCAACACATCCGCCGGGCCTTCGTTGATGTGCAAGTGGGTGTCGTCGATATCAAACTCGGCCTGGAACGCCTTGCATTGCTCGCGATAGCGCGCCTCGATAGTTTCCTTGAGCTGGAAGGTCGGGTCTGCTGCTGACAGCATGGGGGACGGGTGAGCGCTGATCACATGCAACTGGGCCTTGGCCAGGCTTGCAATATCGAACCCATGGTCGACGATGGCGTTGTGCAGTGCCTGGTGTTCGCTGTCGGTGTTGCCCACATCAATGGCCGCCAGCACCACCTTGCCGGCCCAGGGCGTCGAGGTTTTTACCAGCAGCACCGGCGTAGGGCAGTAGCGCAGCAGTTTCCAGTCTGCTGGCGTCAGCAGGGCCTTTTTCAATGGGCTGTCCGGGAAGTGCTGCTTGATCACCAGGCCACAGCCTTCGGCCTGCTGCACGTCGATGATGGTTTCATGCAGGCTGTCATTCCACGCCTGCTCGGTGGTCACGCTGTAGCCGTCCTCCAGCAGGCCGGACTTGAGCAGGCTGAGCAGCGCCGAATGCTCGTGCTTTTTGTCGCACACCAGCAAGTGCAGGTGCGCGCCGGTGACCCCGGCAATCAGCTTGGCGCGCTTGAGCGCGAGGCTTTCTGAATGCTCAGGTTCGATAACCACCAGGATGCTGCGGATGGCTTGCATGGTCGGGGTCTCCAAAGGGTGGGCCTGGAACAACTATAGTTGCTGCCCGCCAGACGTCATGTTGATGCACATCAAGGCCAGTAGCTGGTGGTCTGCGGCGGGGTCGGTATAATCGCCGGCCTTTTGTGATCCTTTTGCCCGTGAGCCCGATGAACCTGCCCGAAATCCACGAATTCCTCGGCTGCCGCACCCCCGACGCCTGGGTCCAGGCCGCGTTGGCCGATCAGCACACCCTGCTGATCGACCACAAGAACTGCGAATTCAAAGCCGCGAGCACCGCCCTCAGCCTGATCGCCAAGTACCACGCCCACGTGGACCTGATCAGCATGATGTCGCGCCTGGCCCGTGAAGAGCTGGTGCACCATGAACAAGTCATGCGCCTGATCAAAAAGCGCAAGATCGAGCTGCGCCAACTGCATGCCGGCCGTTATGCCTCGGGTTTGCGCAAGGTTGTGCGCAGCCACGAGCCGGTCAAGCTGGTGGACACGCTGGTGGTCGGCGCCTTTATCGAGGCGCGCAGTTGCGAGCGTTTCGAAGCCCTGGTGCCGCATTTGGACGAAGAACTCGGCAAGTTCTACTTCGGTTTGCTCAAAAGCGAGGCCCGGCACTTCCAGGGTTACCTGAAGCTTGCCTACCAGTACGGCGACGCCAAGGACATCGCCCAGGTCATCGAGCGGGTTCGCGCCGCCGAGCAGGAACTGATTGAGTCACCCGACATCGAGTTCCGCTTTCACAGTGGCGTGCCAGCCTGAGGCGACGGCCACGCCGATCAGCGCGGTGATCCCGGCCAACAACAGGATCACCGTTTGCGTGCCCAACGGCGCCGCCAGCACGGCAATCAACAGACCCGCCAGCGGCTGCGCCAGGTTGTTGAGCAAGGTGATCACGCCGACTGTCTTGCCGAAGTCCTGCACCGGAATCACCCGCTGGCGGGCGCTGCGCATGTACACGTTGAACATCTTGTCGAAGCCGGTGATCAGTAAAAATCCCAGGGTGTAAGCCCACAGGTTAGGGCTGACGGCCATGACCAGTGCCCCCGCCGCGATCATTGAATAAGACAGCCCGCCCAGCACCTTCAACGGCAGGCTGGAACGCGCCAGGTAAAACAGAATGACGATGGTCACCACCGCGCCGGCAGCCTGCAACAACGCATAGGCGTCTTTGCTGGCGGCGAACAGGCCAGTGACCATGGCCGCGGACGTGGCCAGCGTTACCCCGATGATCAAGTTGACGCCCACCGCCAGGGCAATGACCCGCTTCAGTTCCGCCAGTTTGCGGATATGCCCGAAGGCAATGCGCAGCGGTTGCAGCCAGATATCCTGATGTTGCTCAAAGCTTTCCAGGCTGACCGTGGTGTTGCGCTGCCACACCAGCATCGCCAGGTCCGCCAGCACAAACAGCCCGGCAACGCCCGCCACCACCCACGGCCACGCCCACACCTCCAGCATCAGCGCCGCCACCAGTGGCCCCAGCACCAGGCCGCTCTGGTCGGCGATCTGCGAGTAGGACAAGGTCTTGGCATAGGTGTAATGCTTGAAGATATGCGGCATCACCACTTCGCGCGCCATGATGCCCTGGGTCGTCAACACGCCGCACAGCGCAGACAGGATCACCAACCAATAGATACCGTCGAACACGCCATACAACGCCACCGCCGCCACACACGCCAATGCGCGGTAAACCTGGCTGATATGCAGGATGCGCACCGGCGGGAACTTGTCGCACAATGCGCCGCACACCGGGAACGCCAGGTAACGCGGCAGTGACTCGACGAAAAACGCCAAGCCAGCCCACGACACACTGTTGGTGGTTTGGAATACGATCAGCGGCACGATAAATAACAGAATCTGGTCCGCCAGCCGCGACAGGAACAGCGAGATAAAAAAAGCCAGGTAGTCCTTGCGCATGGTGCTCTCGTTTCAATCGATCAAAGCGTCAAGTGGGGTGCGTTGCCGCCGTAATTGCGCCCACGCGCAGGACGGCGAGATAAGCGGCAATGAGATCGATGCAGATCGGTGAATACAGGGCGACGCGATCGCCTGGTTGAACACCGCTGGCGACCAGCAGTCGGGCTATTTGTGTCGTTCTTGCTTGAAGCATTCCATAGCTGTAATGGACGGCATCGAGCGCAACAGCGCACTTGTGCGGGTGGCGGGAGGCGTTATGTTCGATGACCTCGTGATACAAAAGCATGGCGTGTACCTGTATTCAATAACACGCTTAAATAAAGACAGAACGGCTGTGTGAGAGCGGTTCGCTAAATTAAATAAAGGCTGTGTTTGAATAAAGCGCTGAGGTAAGCGCCAGGGGTAGCAATCGATAAAAGTTGCGGGTGCACAATATCAACTCCTTTGATATTTATTTTAATTATCTTCCATGACTTTCACCGGCAGGTGTCGCTGAAAAGTGCATGGATAGTTTCATTGGCGTTGTTGGGCTGTCAACGACGGCCGCGTCACTGTTTTGTCACTGCATCGTGACAATTTAAGGCGTTTACTCAATAAATGCTAGTGTCGAAACTTCCGAAAATGACGTGAGTTATGGCTGTCAGAAAAATCACTATCTTTCTTGGGCAAGGCTGCGAACGCCGCGATTTGATACGTTAAAAACTCCGGGTGAAATGTTAAAAACCTTTAAAAACATGAAGGTTGTTCGAAAGCCCCACAGAAAGGCTTTTTTTGCCGCGCCCAGTACCTTTTCAGGCCAGCTTGCCACCTATAATGCTCCAACTTCAATCCGCGCATCCACACTGAGAACTTATGGAAAACCTGGGTCTGGGCAAGGTCCTGCTCGTTGAGGACGATGAAAAGCTGGCAGGGCTGATCGCGCACTTCCTGTCGCAACACGGTTTCGAGGTGCGCGTGGTGCACCGGGGCGATGAGGCCTTGGCGGCGTTTCTCGACTTCAAACCGAAAATTGTGGTGCTCGACCTGATGCTGCCGGGCCAGAGCGGGCTGCACGTGTGCCGGGGAATTCGCAGCGTGTCCGACACGCCCATCGTCATCCTCACCGCCAAGGAAGACGACCTGGACCACATCCTGGGCCTGGAGTCGGGCGCCGATGACTACGTGATCAAACCGATCAAGCCGCCGGTATTGCTCGCCCGCCTGCGCGCGCTGCAGCGCCGCCAGGTGCCGGAGCCCACGGTGCGCGGTGCGCTGGAGTTCGGCCGCTTGTCGATTGATCGCAGTTGCCGGGGCGTCAGCCTGGGCGGTGAGGCCATCGACCTCACCACCATGGAGTTTGAGTTGCTGTGGCTGCTGGCCAGTCACTCTGGGACTATCCTTTCGCGCGACGACATTCTCAACCGCATGCGCGGTATTGCCTTCGACGGCCTGAACCGCAGTGTCGACGTATACATCAGCAAATTGCGCAGCAAGCTCAATGACAACCCGCGCGAACCGGTGTGCATCAAGACCATCTGGGGCAAGGGATATCTGTTCAATCCGTTTGCGTGGGAGGTTTAGATGCTGCGCCTGTTTCTGCGCCTGTATGTGATCCTGGCGCTGGGGTTGGCCGGGGCAATCTGGCTGGTCAACTACACCTTCGATGAGTTATTGCCCGAGGCCAACGAGGTTTATAACCGTGAAGCCTTGCGCGGGCCGGCCTATGGCCTGGTCGAGCAACTGCGCCCGGTGCAGGGGGCGGCCCGCGATGCGCGCCTGGCTGAGCTGCAACCCCATTATGGTTTGCGCCTCAAGCTGGTGCCGCGCGACACCCTGGCGCTCAATGACCGCGAACAGCAACTGTTGGCGGGCGGCCAACTGGTGGTGCGCGGCGACTTCATGGAGTTCCTGACCACCATTGATGGTGGCCCGCAATTGTTGCAGATCAAACTGCCGGAAGAGCCCAAATGGTTGTACCTGTGGGCCTATGGCTTCCTGGGTGTGAGCCTGGCCATCGTCCTGTATTTTTGGGTACGCCCGCATTGGCGCGACCTGGAGCATATCCGCCTGGCCGCGCAGCGTTTTGGCGATAACGACCTCGGCTCGCGTATCCTGCTGCCGCGCCGTTCCACCGTGCGTGAGCTGGCCGGGCACTTCAACCAGATGGCCGAGCGCATCGAAAGCCTGATCGCCAACCAGCGTGAACTGACCAACGCGGTGTCCCATGAGTTGCGCACACCGATTGCGCGCTTGTCGTTTGAGCTGGACCAACTCAAGCAACAGGCCGACCCACGCCAGAGCCGCGAATTGATCGCCGATATGTACGCCGACCTTGGCGAACTGGAAGAAATGGTGTCTGAGTTGTTGACCTATGCCAGCCTGGAGCGCGGCGCCACACAGGTCACCCGGGAAAATATCGAAGCGCATAGCTGGCTCGATAGTGTGATCGGCAGTGTGGCCCTGGAAGCTGAAGCCGCGGGTGTGCAGCTCTCGTTGCGCACCTGTGACGTCGACTTTATCCAGATCGAGCCGCGCTTTATGGCGCGCGCAGTGATCAACCTGCTGCGCAATGCCATTCGTTATGCCGAGCGCCGTGTAGAAGTGTCGCTGGTCAAGTTCGGCAATGGTTACGAAGTGCGGGTCAATGATGATGGCCCAGGTGTGCCGATGGAGGGCCGTTCCAAAATATTCGAACCCTTCCTGCGCCTGGACGCCAGCCGCGATCGCCGCACCGGCGGCTTTGGCTTGGGCCTGGCGTTGGTCAAACGCGTCAGCCAGTGGCATGGCGGGCAGGTTGAAGTGCTGGACTCGGAGTGGGGCGGGGCGTCGTTTCGGATGACGTGGGCGTATGGCGAGTAGGCGGTTGCCGGCGGTCGCGGGCAGCCGCCAAAGGCTTTAAGGTGCCCCGAACCGTACCAGCATGCGCTGGCCCACACGCAGTGACGCAGGTGCAGGTTGTTCGAACGCTACTATGCATTCCACGGTACGCATATTGGCTCGTGCCTGTGGGTCGCCTTCAAGCGTGCTGTTACCCAGCACGGAGCTGATACGCACCACATGACCGGACAGCGACGGTTGGTCGTTGCCGTTTTCGGTCGATATATCGGCTTTCATACCGGCGTGGACCTGCGCAATAAACGACTCGTTGAGCTCGGCTCGCACGATGCGTACCTCGTTCGGCAGCAACACGAAGGCAGGCCCTGACTCCGATGAAACGGTAGCGCCAGGTTGGGTCAGGCGCCGCACGACTTCGGCGTCCGCCGGTGCATAGAGGTTGCGCTGGGTCAGTTCGTAGCGCGCACCGGTGAGTGTTCTTGTGGCGGCTTCGAGGTGTCCTTGGTTTTTTTCAATAGCGTCGCGCAGTTGCTCGGCGGCCTCGCGCGCATCATCGGCACTCTGGCCATCTGCGGCTCCAGCCGCGGCCGCCTTTGACAGGCGCGTGGCTTTCTGGTCGGCAAAGTTGAACTGTCTTTGCAGGTGCCTGGCGTGCACTTGAGCCTGTTGTTGGTCGGCAAGCGCGGCACTTACGGCCAGGCGCGCCTGTTCGCTGTCCAGGGAGGCGAGCAGTTGACCTTTTTTTACAGAATCACCTTCTTTGACTTTGATCTCGGCCACCACGCCATCGCGGGCAAACTGCAGGTTGAGCAGGCCACCCTCGACATCGACGCGGCCGCGAGCCACTGCCAGGTAAGTCGGCGACGAGGCCGTGGCTTGAGCCGGCGTATCCTCACGTGAACAGCCGTTCAGGAGCAAACAGGCACTGAACAGGGTCAGCCAAGGGGAGAGGGAGCGGACATTCATACGCAGTGTTCCTGGGGGGCGGCAGGGCTGGCGGGCCGCAGGTGTTGGTGGGAGTCGCTGATGATGCGGCCGTCTTCAATGGCCAATACACGGTCGGTGTGGCTGATCAAACGCGGGTCGTGGCTGACGCACAGCACCGTAGTGCCGCGTTCACGGGCGATACGGTGCAAGATATCGATCACGATCTGGCCGTTGGCCGCGTCCAGGGCGCTGGTGGGTTCGTCTGCGAACAGCAACTCGGGCGCCTTCGCCACGGCGCGGGCGATAGCCACCCGTTGTTTTTCTCCCCCGGACAGCGCGGCCGGGCGCAAGGCCATGCGCGAACCGAGGCCTACATCTTCCAGAGCCTGAGTCGCGCGCCTGCGCACTTCCTGCGAAGTGAGCCCGAGGTAACTCAGGGGCAACTCGACCTGTTGCAAGGCCGTCAGCGCCGGGAACAGATTGAAGCCTTGGAATATGAAGCCCGTGTGATGCAGCCGAAAATGCTCCAGTGCCCGTGGGGCAAGCGTTCCCAGGCTTTGCCCGAGGGCCTCCACACGGCCTTGGTCGGGTTGCTGCAAGCCGCTGAGAATCGCCAGCAGCGTGCTTTTTCCGCAACCGGATGGCCCCGCGATCAGGGTCAGTTCCGCGGGCCTTATTGCCAGGGTGATGTCGTGCAGTACAGGGGTCATAACCTGGCCTGATACAAATGCCTTGCCGATGCCAGTGGCATGCAGGGTGAAGGATGTGGTCATCGTGGGTTCTATCTCAAAAGGCTTGCTGGGTCGGCATGACGCAATGAGTGCATCGCGGCCAGGCCGGAAACCAGGGCCAGGGTCATGTTCAAGAGCAGGCAGGCCAGGGCTGCGACGGGGGAAAGTGTCATCGGAACGTTGTAGTAATGCGCCAGGGCGAAGAACAGGCCGGTCAGCCCAGTGCTGCCCAGCAAGCCCAGGGCGCCCACCCAGAACGCTTGTTCCATCACGACTTTGCGCAGAGACGTGACGCCGACGCCGAGGGCGTTAAGGGTTGCGTATTCGCGGATCGATCCAATCACGGCCGCCACCAGGGTCTGGCTGGTAATCACCGCCCCTACCAGGAACACGATCACTGCCAAAAACAACACACCCGCGCCGGCCCCGGTGTCGAACATCCAATGCATCTGCGAGCGGTAGCTGAACTGCGCTGCGGTCCACACCGCGTATTTGCCGAATGCCGGGCTGCCGTCGATGCGTGCTGCAACCGCGTCCGCCTGACTGGGGGCTCGGACCTTGGCCACCCAGTAGGTCATGCGATCTGTATCGGCGCTCGTATCCAGCTGGCGGGCCGTGGCTAACGATGCGATCACGTTAACCCCACCCAGTGCGCGTAATCCGCTGATGACGCCGACTACATGCACCCGGTGGCCGTTGATAGTGGCCGCGTTTCCAGGATCAAGGCCCAGGCTGTCGAGGTCGGCGCGGTCAACGATGACCGCTCCCGGTTCATTCAGGCGTGCCCGCAACGAGCCGGGCAGTAAACGGGCGAACATCAAACCTTGTGGGTCTGCGTCGATACCGGAAACAAATACCGAGACTCCACCTGTGTCCCGGGTACCCCGCCAGTCAGCATCCACCCAGCGGTAGGGCTCGACCCTGAGGACATCGGGGTCCATGCGTATACGCATCTCTACACCGGCATCGATCGGTCGACCCAGGTTGACGCTTTGGGTGCCGGGGTAGCCCACCCAAAGGTCGGCGCGCGAGCCGGTGACGTACACACTGGCGCTGCTGAAGATACCCAGTACTAACGCGGTCTGAAGCAGTTGCAGCAGCCCTGCGAAGCCCACTGCAATAATCGCTGGCAGGAAGCGCCGCCATTCATGGATCAGCGTCAGGCGTGCAAGCGCAACCATCAGTCAGTCTCCTTATGGCGCGTGGCTGTCTGAGGTGCGGCGCTTGGCAACGGTGCGCCGCCGAGTGCCTTGTAGAGTGCGACGTAGGCAATGGCACGCTCGGTGCCGGCCCGGTCGACTTGTTGCTGCGCATGCAGTGTCTGAACCTGCGCTTCTACCAGGTCCAATGGACTCAAGAGCTTCAACGCTGCCCGTTGTTGCAGTGCGCCAAGCTGGGTTTGCCTGGCGGCATAGGCCTGACGGGACAATTGTTCGCGTGCACGTAATTGCTCCAGGTCACCCAAGGCGTTTTCGACTTCGGCAACCCCCTCCAGCACCGCTTGGCGATACCCGAGGACGGCGGCCTGCAGATGGTGGTCCTTGGCTTTCGCAGCCGCCACGCGCAGGCCCCAGTCGAACAAGGGAATACTGATGCCGGGGCCCGCCGAGAAGATGCTGTTGCCATTGGGGGTATTGTTGCGGTTGCTGGCGATATTGAGCGACCACTGCAGTGAGGTGCCGAAGCTGATGTGCGGGTAAATATCGGCCTGGCTCATGCCCAGCTCACCGGCGGCGATAATCACCGAGGCTTCGGCGCCGGCAATTTCCGGGCGGGTGCGCAACAGGTCTGTGGGAACGCTATTGAGTTGCCAGTCACCGAGCGTCGGTAGCCGCCCCGGTTGCAGCCAAAGAGGGTCGGGCGCGCTCTGGCCCAACAATAATGCCAATTGCTGCGCGCTGCGGTTTGTCCGCTGGTGCACGCGCGTCAGCGCCATTTCAGCGAGGGCCAGTTCAGCCTGTGCAGCGGCAACGTCTGCGCAGGAGGCCAGTGCGAGCGGTTCCCGGGCGCGCAGCCGTGCCAGTTTTCCATGGCCTACTTCGCGCAGGGTTGCAAGGGTCTGCTCCGTTTGTTGGGCTGCTCGCAATTCGATCCAGCGCCGGCTGACTTCAGCCACCAATGAAACTTGTAGGGTGCGCAGGTTGTTATCCGCCAATGCCTGGTTCCCTTGGGCGAGGCGCTCGGCACTTTGTTGCATGCCAAACAATGGCAACTCCCAGACCGAATCGAAGCCGATCAGGAAATAAGAAGTACTGGTATCAGGGCTGACGGCATCCTTGGTTTTTATACTCAGCGAGGGCAGGTAAGGGGACTGCGCGTGCTGGCTCATAATCCGGATGGCGCGCAAGCGCTCCACCGCTACGGCGACGTTCAGGTTGTTTTGCAGTGCACGATCCACCAACGCATTGAGCTGGGGGTCGTTGAATGCATGCCACCATTGGTTCAGATCGGGTTGGGGCGGCGCAAGAGAAGGTTGGACGTTGCGCCATTGCTCCGGTGTAGACGGTTTCAATACCGGCAAGGGGGCAGTTGAGCATCCTGCAAGCGCCATTGACACTAACGAGAGTGCGCATAGCGATCGAAAGGCATGCGATCGGTTAAGAGGCTTGATGGTCGTTCCCCGGTTAAATACGGATACTGCGGTATTCATGCGATGGGCGCGTTGGTCGGCGCGCCAATGCACGATGTCACTGATCGGTTGATATTGAATGAAGCGTTCGAGCACCAACGTAGCGGCAGGGGGTGTTCAGTTCTGTTGGTAAATTGTATTGGTGCGCAATGATGGCTTTTGCTTCAGCCCAGGTTCAGAAACTCAAGGGTTTATCTCGCGATTGCGTGCGTTTGAAGGAGTAACCCGAAGCGCTGAGTCCGTTTACCTGGCGGCTTACCGTGTCGCCCAGGCCGTAGCCGTTGCCAGCCAGCACCGCGTGGGCGTTGTCGACGGGAAGCAGGATGTAGTCGGTGAGCGGCTCGTTGTGCAATTGGCCGCGAATCACCAGAAAGCCTTCTTCCAGGCGCACGCTGATACCGCTCAACGGCGCGTCGGGTTCGTGGGTGTTAAGCACCTGGTAGGTGCCGATGGTGTTGGCCCACGCCAGCGGCAGCGGCGGCGGGTCGATGCGCTCGCCGATGGCCAGACGTTGGCCATGGCTGCGGGCCGTGAGTACTTGGCGGCCCTGCACCGTGACCACGTCCAGCTGCACGCGGCCCAGTTCACCCAAGTCCTTGAGCCAAAAGCCAAGGACTTTTTTCTGCGCGCGCAGCCAGCCGTGTTCGTCGCGCAACAACTCGAAGTCAAACCCGGCCAGCTCACCGCTCAGTCGATCGCCCTCATCCTTGACCCGGAATACGCCCCAGGCCGTGGCATAAAACCCGGCCAGGCGCTTGCGGTCGACGGTGGCGGGCACCTGGCGCAACTTGAGCCCATGGCTGGGCGCCTGGCAGTCGTCGGCGCACACGGACTGCCCGGTTTGCGCCTGGAACATCAGGCGCAGGGTCTCGGTGGCCAGGCGCGCGACCAGTTCTTCGGCGTTGCTGTCATTGGCCATGATGATCACCGCCAACTGCTGGTCCGGCAGCACGCTCAGCTGCGCGGCAAAATCATCGCCGCCGCCACTGTGCTGGTAAGTGCGCACGCCGGGGGCGACGGGTTCATCGCCGCAGGGCGCCAGGAACCAGCCCAGGCCCATCTGGCAATCGAAGTCCAGGGCATTGCCGGTGTTTTGCTGGGTGAACATCTGATCAATCGACGGGCTCTCAAGCACACGGTTGCCCTTATAGAGGCCGTGGGCAAACAGCATCTGCACATAATGGCTAAGGTCTTTGGGGCTGGCCCACAAGCCGCCGGCGGCAAGGTCACGCACCTGTGCATCGGTACTTGCCACGCCGTCTTCGTAGCCCAGGGCGCGAAAGCTCAATTGCGTGCCGGTGCCGACAAAACTCGACTGGTTCATCTCCAGGGGCTTGAGCAGGCGGCTTTGCAGTTGGGCTTCAAAACTCTTGCCGCTGCTGCGCTCGATGGCCGCACCGACCAGCGAATAACCGAGGTTGGAATACGCAACCTGCGAGCCCGGCGGGCTGCTCAGCCATACACCCGACACCCGCATCGGCATCTGGCCCATGGCGTAGGTGCTGCGCACGTCGCGCAGGTGCTCGCTGGGCAAGCCGGATTGATGGCTGAGCAGGCGGCGCAGGGTGATGTCGCGGTCGGCGGCGGCCTGGTCAGTGTGAAAGCGCGAACGCACGTAGAATTCGCGCAAGGTCTGCTGGATCGGCGCGTCGAGGGCCAGGCGCTGTTGGTCGACCAACTGCATGGCCGCTGTGGCCGTCAGTAACTTGGAAATGCCGCCGGCGCGAAACGCCGTGTTGGCGGTCACCGGCACACCCTGGGCCTTGTCGGCCAGGCCAAAGCCGCGCGCCCAGATCAGCTCCTGGCCATTGACCAGCGCAATCGACAAACCGGGCACATTCTCGCGGGCCAGGTCCTTGGGGATGCGCGCTTGCAGGTAACGGATGATCGCGCCGTAATCGCCCTTGGGAATCGCGGGCGGGGCAGGCGGCTGCACGTGGCAGCCGAGCGTGCCGAGCAGGCAACCCCATAACGGAATACCGCGCAATGTGCGAAACATGAAGAGCACCCGAATGGTGGTTTGGATGCTCGAATGCTAAGGCGATGCTGGCCAACAATCTTTGAGAGCTTTGTCGAGAAACTGTCAAAGAGTGTTAACGCGCGAGCCCCAAACGCTCATGCCACTGGGCGATGGATTCTTCGGGGTACTCGTCGAACTGCAAATCGCCCTTGCGCACACTGACTTCGACCCACGGCACCTTCGAGCCGAGCATCAGGTGCGTGTGCTCGGGCGGCACCGGCAATGGCGTGTCGATGGCCGAAGCAAACGGGTGAATCAGCTCTGGCCATTCGGGGCTGAACAGCCACAAGGCGCTGCCGCATTGCGAGCAAAAATGCCGTTCGGCAGTGCTCGCATGCGCGCGGCTGGCGCCTTCGGGCTTGAGCTTGGCGTAGTAGACCGAGATCAGCTTGCGCCCGCGTACCTTCAAACTCTTGGCGTCGCCGCCCAGGTTGATCGCATAACCGCCGCCGCCTTGGGTCTTGCGGCAGATCGAGCAATAGCAACGCTGGTACGGGTAGGGATGCTGGCTGTTCAGGCTGAATGTTACGGCGCCGCAATGGCAGGATCCTTCGAGTTGCATGGGCTGGCTCCTCTAAGAGTGTGTAACAACACTTTGCTAATACCTTAGCCTCAGGCAAGATTCTCTGCTTTGGTTTCAGGGAAGACACCCATGATTGCTCAGTTGCAAAGCGCTGCCACGCAAATCCGCCACGCTGTGCGCAAGGCGACCGAAGGATTGATCGGGCGCGAGCAATTGGCCGAGCTGATTGTGCTGGCGGCGGTCGCCCAAGAGCACATTCTGGTGATCGGCCCGCCTGGCACGGCCAAGAGCGCCGTGGTACGCCGTGTGGCGCAGTCCATGGGTGGGCGTTACTTCGAATACTTGCTGGGGCGCTTCACTGAGCCGTCGGAGCTTTTTGGTGCCGTAGACCTGAAGAAATTGCGTGAAGGCACGGTGGAAACCGACGTCAGCGGCATGCTGCCAGAGGCCGATATCGTGTTTCTCGATGAAGTCTTCCTGGGCTCGACCGCCATTCTCAATACCTTGCTGGGCGTGCTCAACGAGCGTCGCTTTCGCCGGGGTCATACTCAAATTCAATGTCCGCTGCGTGTGTGTGTCGGCGCGGCCAACGGTTTGCCGGACGATGAGGCACTGGCGGCGTTTGGCGACCGCTTCCTGTTGCACCTGTTCGTCGATTCGGTGCCGGACAATCAACTGGAAGCCATGCTGGCGGGCGGTTGGCAGTCGGAGCAGCGCCCGGTGCAACAGTTACTGGGTCTGGCCCAGTTGGATACGCTGAGCCAAGCCCTGAAAAACGTCGACCTGGGCGCGGTGCGTCCAGCCCTGGCCCAGGCGATTCGGCGCCTGCGCGAAGCCGGCATAGCGTTATCGGACCGCCGTATCGTCAAGTCTCAACGGCTGATCGCGGCCGCCGCGTTGCTGGGCGGGCGGCTGGAAGCCAGCGACGCGGATCTATGGCCCCTGCTGTATGTGCTGCCCACTAAAGAGACTCAGCAGCATGGCCGCGAGGTGCTGCGCGACCTGTTTGCCGCGTCCAGCAACAGCCATTTGTTCAGTGCGGTCGAAGAGGCCACCTTGCAACCGATGTCGCGCTTGAATCGCTTGCTGGAAACTGCGCAAGACTACCTGGCCCGCAGCGAGCCGCCCGACAGCCCGGTCCTCGAAGGGCTGCTGCGCGAGATCGACGCCAACTTCAATAGCGAGACAATGCCGGAAACCTTGCAGCAGGTACGCGGGCAACTGTCCCGAATGCTGACGCCATGAGTGCAGACCACTACGCCTGGACCTGGCGCCCAAGGCCGGTGCCTGCCGAGCCACAAGCAGCCGTCGGATGGGGCGACGCCGCGCGCCGCTTGCTTGCGCGCTTGCTGCTGCTCGCAGATGAACAGGCTGCCCGCTTGCACGCTACCGCCAATGGCGATGTATTGGTCGTCACTGGGGCGGTGGCGGATTTGCCGTGGGTCGACGGTGTCGAATACGCCGCAGTACACCCCGGCGCGCCTGGCGTATGGCTGCCCACCAGTTGGGAGCCGACAGTGCCGGTAGACTTGCTCGGCCAGACGCTGTCGGCACGTTTCAAGCGCTCGCCCTTGCTGTTGTGGCGCGAACCGCAAGTTGTAGTGCCGTTGGATCGCCTGTTGCCGGTGACGGTTGAACACCTTCAGCGCATCGCGACGAATTGGGGCACCCGC
This sequence comes from Pseudomonas sp. PA-6-3C, assembly GCF_021605825.1. NCBI lineage: Bacteria > Pseudomonadati > Pseudomonadota > Gammaproteobacteria > Pseudomonadales > Pseudomonadaceae > Pseudomonas > Pseudomonas sp. PA-6-3C. The sequence continues at coordinate 74,056 of NZ_WKDV01000026.1, read as the reverse complement.
CATGCAACTGCCTGAAGCCTTGCAACCCTGGCGCCAGTGGCTGGAGTGGTTTGCGCCGCAGCACCTGCCGCTGTTCGCCGACTTGCTTGGGCGGCTTAACCCGGTGCTGGGGCCACTGCGCGGTAGGCAGCAAGGCGGGGTGCCTGAGCCGGATGGCGTGGGCGATCTGCAACGCCGTGGGCCTTACGAGCGCCTGCTTTCCAGCGAATGGCTGCTGGCCGATGAAGTGCCGGATGAGTTTATGCGCAGGGCTGTCGGCGGCGAGCATATGTTCCTGGCGCCGCAGTACCGCGCCCGTGAAGCCAACCGCCTGATTGTCGTGCTGTTCGACGCCGGCCCGTTGCAATGGGGCGCCGCGCGGCTGGTGCATATCGCCTTGCTGATGCTGCTGGCCCGGCGTGCCGAGGAGGCAGGGGCGCAGTTGCGTTGGGGGATCCTGCAAGGCGCGCCGCTGCTGCATGAGTTCGATAGCGCGGGGCAGCTCAAGCAACTGCTCAGGGCGCGCACCTATGAAAGTGTCGCCCCGGCGCACTGGCAAGCCTGGCAGGAATGGCTGGCCACGCAGGGTGAGACGTTGGGTGAGTGCTGGACAGTCGGGCAACGCTTGCCCAAGGACACGACCAAGACCTGTACGCACCGGGTGCAGGTGCAGCGCAGCCTGGATGGGCACAGCCTGTCATTCGAGTTGCAAGCCGGTTCTGTGCGGCGCGTGCTGTTGCCTATGCCGGATGAGGCGCACGCGGTGCAACTGCTCAAAGGCCAGTTCGACGATGAAGTCCAGGCGCCGCCGCCGAATCTCGCACGTGCGGTGCCACGCGTAGCCTTGACCTTGCCGCCGGTAATCTCCAGCGCCGGTAACTATGTGGCGCTGCGCCTGCTCGATGAGGCGGGCATGGTGGTGATCAAGCTGCCGCACAAAAACCAGAAAAAGTCGCTGGAGGTTCGACGCCGTCTGTGGGGCAAGCATCAGCGCGTATTGAGCACCACCTTTCACCACCGCAGCCTCGGTGCCGTGTTGAGCGACAACGACAGCCTGACGTTCTGGAACATTCCCGGTATGCCCACCGTCGACAAGCCCGCCCGTGAACAGCTGCAACTGCCACCGGGCACCGCGACGTTCCTGCCGAGTGTCTGGCTGCACAGTCAGAACGCCGTGCGTGTGTACTTGCTCGACAGCCAGGGGCGGCTTGCCTATTGGAAGTCGCGTCAACTTTGCCAGGTGGCGGATGACGTGATGAGCCTGTTGCAGGTCGACCCCTTGACCATCGCTTATGCGCGCAGAGAAGGCGGGCAGATTGTCGCGTATTCCGGGTCTGCTGACGGTTTACGCGCCAATGGTCATGCGGTCGGCTCGGCAGCGGGCGTCAGCCAGGTATTGTTGGCTGCCAACTTTTACTGGCGCCAGTACTGCGGTGGTTGCGCGCTGCTGACCACCGAGGACGGCTACCAGAGTTGGCGCCTGGTGACCCATGAAAGCTTTCCGGCGAAACACGAACAGATCGACTTGGCGCCCGGTTGGAAAGCCATCGGCCTGCACTATACGTACGCCCAACGGCCGGCTTACTCACTGGTGCTGCTGGGGCCGAACCAGCACAGCGTCGGGCTGTACGCCGAGGGGCAACAGCGCACGTTGTTCACCACCTCGGCGCCAATTGCCCGCGCGAGCTTTTGCCCCATGAGCGGCTTGATCGCCGTACTGACCACTGACCGCGAATTACTGGTTTACTCGGTTTGCGAGCGCTCCATGCGTTTGCAAGTGATGTGCAACCAGGCACCGCAGCTCACCCAGGAAGCTGCCAATGCATGAGCCAGAACGGATGCTGATTCGCCGCCCGGTACTCACCGGGCACCAACAGATTGACGGCCTATGGTTTGCCGCCGAGCGTTTTGATGAGAGCGAGCGCAGGCGCCTGATCCTCAAGTATTGGCAAGTCGACGCGCGTGCCTACCGTTTTGCCGACGGCGACTTGCTGCAGTTCCACACACCTTGCCCGGTACACTGCGAAAGCCTGCACGGCTGGCCGCTGATCCGCCAGGGCCTGGGCTTGTCGTCTGCCGCGCTGCACCCTGAGGAATTGCGCGGGCTGCCCGTTGCCGACTTGTGGCTGGTGCGCGGCAGCCAGATCCATGCATTGCAGTTGCGCGATGCACACGTGCTGACGCCTGGGCTGTGGCTCGACATCAGTACCTACACGCTGCTCGACACCTTTGACTGCCATACCCCGTTGCCGGCAACGCTGCCGGAGGCGGTGGTCACCGACCTGCGTGAAATCCTCGGTGGGCCACTGGAGCCCGTCAGCCCGGAGCGCGAAGCAATCATGCAAGCACTGCTGGAGCGCCCGCGTCACACGTCGAGTAAAGGGCCTGGCGCCAGCGCGGCGTCTGCGCAAAACAACGCAAACAGCGCCCGCGAAGTCTCTTCCCCGGTGCTGAAAATCGTGATCGGCCTGGTACTGCTGGGTGGGCTGGTCCGCCTCTTCGGCCAGAGCGAGCCCGCCGCGCTGTTGGCCGAGCACACACAGTCCTTCGGCGGCATGCTCCTGGGCGCCGTGATCTGGATGGTGGTGATCACCGCGTTGTTGTACGGGTTGAACCGCTTCCTGCACCGTGGCGCGTCTGCCCCCGCCCAAGCGGCGCCCCGGCCGGTGGCTCGCGCACCCGCTAACCCAGGCATCGCTGCGCGTGCCACCCCGCGCAGTTATAAACCTGCCGCGTGGCGCCGTTTGTTGACCCGGCTGACCCAGCATTCCCAGCTGTCCAAACTGTATGGCAAACGCCAGGCCGCCTACATGCAGCGCATGTTGGAGATGTTCGAAGACGGCAATTTCGAAGAAGCCTTGCGCCACGCGATCCCCTTGAACGGCGCTGCCTCCAGCGGTGAACAGAGCTTTGGTACGCCACAGCGCCGCGAGGATTTGAGCCTCAGCCAAAAGGCTGGCCCCGCGCGCTCGATGCTGTTTGAAGACGACTTGACCGAGCATTTGCGCCAGGTGTATCGCCAGACTTTTGAACGCCTGGACCGTGCCGGTCGTATCGAGGAAGCGGTGTTTGTCCTTGCCGAATTGCTCAAGGAGCATCAGCAAGCTCTCGATTACCTGGAGAAACACGCGCGCTATCAGCAGGCCGCTGACCTGGCCCTGGCGTGGGACATGCCGCCTGCGGTGATCGTGCGCTTGCTGTGCCTGGCCGAGCAGTGGCAGCGCGCCGTGCTGGTGGCGCGGCGCGACAATGCGTTTGCTGACGCCGTGGTGATGCTCCAGGCCAAGTCGCCGGAAGCCGCCGACCGCTTGCGCCTGGAATGGACCGAGGCGTTGATCGCCAAAGGCCTGTGGTTGCAAGCCGTCGATGTTATTTGGAGCCTGCCCGCAGAGCGCCCACGCGCCGCGCAATGGCTGCTCAACGCCGAGGCTGCCGGCGGGCGCTTGGGCATTGAGGCGCTGGTTAAACGCGCGGTCCTGTTGCCCGAAACGCTGCACGCTTACGGGCCGTGGGTCGAGCAATTGCGTGACGACCCCGCGCGCGCCGGGGAACGCGCCGCCCTGGCGCAGGCGTTGTTGCAACACAAGGCACACACCACCGCCTTGGCCTGGCTGGCAGGTGCCACTGTGCACGCGATTCTGGCCGATCAATTCAGCGATCAAGGCCAACTGACCCATAACCAGTTACAAGCGCTGGTCAAGATGAGTCGCGATAAAGCGCTTCAGGCGGACTTGCCGGGCCAAGCCCTGAAGCGTACGCCCGTGGTCTCACTGGAGCACTTGGGCGACACCCGCGAGTGGGCTGCGCCGGCGGCTGGCAGCCGGCCGATTTTCGACGCGGCGCCGCTGGAAGACCAGCGTTACCTGGTGGCGCTGGGCGAGTCGGGTGTGATGGTGGTGGATGCGGCGGGCACAACGTTGTTTCACTTTGCTGTACCGGCGCAGAAAATCGTGATTGCCCATAGCCAACAGGTTGCGTTGGTGCTGATCTGGCGGGGGAATGTATGGCGCGTGAGCAAACTGGACCTGGTCAATCGTGTCGCCAAAGACCTCGGTATGCTGGCCATGGATGTCTTTGCACACGCGTTTGATGGCAGCAACTGGACCATCGGCAAAGGCCCGCAGTTGCGCGTGGTGGATGTTGACCGTGGCTTTGAAACGCTCTGGCATGTGAGTGATCTACCGGAGTCGGTGCGTGCCATCAAGGTGGATGAACACAATGAATACCTATGGCTGTCGGCGCCGGGCGGGTGCCTGATGCTGTGGCATTATCGTCTGCCGGAGCGGCGTTTGGTCAGCCGCGAAAGCGCGTTTGACATCGTCGCGACGGACTTCCAGGTTCCCAGTGCCACCGCTGAATCGGCGCAGTATCGGATCAAGCACGACTATGGAACACCCACGCTGATACTGAAGCAGCACGGGGTTCGAAAGCGCTACCGGCTGCCTGGCAACTTACCGGAAGAAGAATGGGATGAGTCCGTCAGCCCGTTTCTATTTGAGGACTGGTTGCTGATCAGTTATCGGGTTGAGGAGCACGACACCTGCTGGCACGTGATCCACCGTGCCAGCGATCGGCTTTGCGTCACGTTGCACTGGCCGCAATCGCCGGCCCAGCTTCGCCGCCTCGGGTCTGATCTGTTGCTGTTCGATGGGCAGGGCCGGCTGAGCCATATCAATATTGATAACGCCAGCCAGCGCAACATCAGCCTGCACTGAGTGTGTCCGGCATCAAGGTGGCGATCAACGCCCGAATGGTGCCGGGCAATGCCTCAAGCTCGCGCACCAGGATACTGCGTTCGCGAATCGCCCATGGCTCATCGAGCTTCACCGTCACCAACTGCATGGTCCTGCTGTGCCGCACGGCGGCGGATTCGGGAATGATGCCGATGCCCACGCCGGCCTCGACCATTCGGCAGATCGCTTCGAAGCTCGACACCTGAATGCGCAGCGACAACTGTTTGCCCAGGCGATCGACGTGTTCACGCAAAAAACTCAATAACGTGCTGCCTTCGTGCAGGCCGATGTGCTGGTAGGCCAGGGTTTGCTCCAGCGTCACCGAAGACTGGTCGGCCAATGGGTGGCCCACGGGCACCATCAAGACCAATTCATCGGTGCTGAAGTGCAACACCTGCAAACCTGCCGCTTCTACCGGCCCGGCAATGATGCCCATGTCGCTGGTGCCATCAAGCACGCCACGTACGATGTCGCGGGATAAACGCTCTTGCAGGTCGACGGTCACGCCCGGGCGCTGGGACAGGAAGCCCGCTAGCACCTCCGGCAGAAACTCGGTCACCGCCGTGGTGTTGGCGAAGATGCGGATATGCCCGGCCGAATCCACGCCGTATTGGGTGAACTCGCTTTTTAGGTAATCCACCTGGCGCATGATCAGCCGCGCATGGTGCAGCAGCTGCTCGCCCGCCGGGGTGATCTCCACGCCACGGCTGTCGCGGTACAGCAGGCGCGTATCCAACTGGCCTTCCAACGCCTTGATCCGCGCACTGGCGGCGGCCGGCGAGAGGAACGCACGCTTGGCGCCCTGGGTGAGGCTGGGGGATTCGGCGATGTGGATAAACAGGCGCAGGTCGGCGAGATCGAAATGCATGCAAACCCCTATTTTGGCAACGGTGAGGTTCAAGTGTGGGAGCTGGCTTGTTGTGGCGAGCAAGCTTGCTTGCGCTGGGGTGCGAAGCGCCCCCAAAAAGCCGGAGACTGCTGCGCAGTCAACGGGAGCAAGCTCCCTCGCCACAACAAGCCAGCTCCCACAGGGGATGGAGTGGTACTCATTGCTAGCGTTCAGCATAACCGAACGCTGGTTTATTGAAATGCAAATTCTCAGAACGGGCAGGCGCTTGCATGATCCGGGGCAGACACTCACTGCCCGAGGACCTGCACCCGATGAGCGCCACTGACTGGATCGGCCGAAGCGAGACTGCCCACGACCACCTGAGCCTTAACCTGCTCAAACGCATTGCTGCTACTTTTGGCGAAGCTGTGCCGGAACAGGGCGCCGATTTGCCGCCGCTGTGGCAGTGGTGTTTTTTCCAGGACCCGCTGCCGGAGTCGGCCTTGGGCACCGACGGCCACCCGGCTCGTGGCGGGTTCCTGCCGCCCGCTGATAACCGCAATCGCATGTGGGCCGGTGGGCGCATCGAGTTCGTGCATGCCTTGCGCGCGGGTGAGGCGGCGACCCGCGTGTCGACCATCACCCAGGTCGAAGAAAAGACCGGGCGAACCGGCTCGCTGTTGTTTGTCACCGTGCGTCATGACTATTCCCAGGACGGTCGCCTGGCGATCCGAGAAGAACAGGACATCGTTTACCGCGAACCGACGCCGCCCAAACAGGGCAGTGGCGACGCCTTGCCCGAAGGCGAATGGCAGGCATCGATCAGCCCCACGCCAACCCTGCTGTTTCGTTACAGCGCCGTGACCTTCAACGGCCACCGCATCCACTACGACTACCCGTATGTCACCGACACCGAAGGCTATTCAGGCCTGGTGATGCACGGCCCGCTGATCGCTACCTTGAGCCTGCGCGCGTTTTGCCGCGCCCATCCCGACGCGACCCTGCGCCGTTTTGCCTATCGCGGTGTTCGCCCACTGATTGCACCGCAGCCATTTGTGGTCGGTGGGCGCGTGACCGAAACCGGTGTGGCGCAGTTGTGGGCGGGCAACGCCGGTGGCCTGGCGCAGACCGCTCAGGTCCACTTCGAATAATCCAGGAACAACAGGCGGAGAGCCGTTAATGAACCCCAATGACAACGAAGAACTCAATGCCATCCGTGAAGGCGTGCGCGCCTTGTGCGCCGAGTTCGACGCGGCGTACTGGCGCAGGATCGACGAACAAAAAGGCTTCCCCGAAACCTTTGTCAAAGCCCTGACCGACGCCGGCTGGCTGTCGGCGATGATCCCTGAAGAATACGGCGGCTCTGGCCTGGGCCTGGCCGAAGCCTCGGTGATCCTCGAAGAAGTCAACCGTTGCGGTGGTAACTCCGGCACCGTGCACGGCCAGATGTACAACATGTTCACCTTGCTGCGCCACGGCAGCGAAGCGCAAAAAAGCTTCTACCTGCCCAAGCTCGCCAGCGGCGAATTGCGCCTGCAATCGATGGGTGTGACCGAGCCCACCACCGGCACCGACACCACCAAAATCAAGACCACGGCGATCAAGCGTGGTGACAAGTATGTGATCAACGGCCAGAAAGTCTGGATCTCGCGCATTCAGCATTCCGATTTGATGATTCTGCTGGCGCGCACCACGCCGCTGGCCGAGGTGAAGAAGAAGTCTGAAGGCATGTCGATCTTCCTGGTCGACCTGCGCGAAGCCATCGGCACCGGCCTGACCGTGCAGCCCATCGCCAATATGGTCAACCACGAAACCAACGAACTGTTTTTCGACAACCTGGAGCTTCCCCTCGACAGCCTGATCGGCGAGGAGGGCAAAGGCTTTAAATACATCCTCGACGGCCTCAACGCCGAACGCACCCTGATCGCCGCCGAGTGCATCGGCGACGGTCGCTGGTTTATCGAAAAGGCCAGTGCCTACGCCCGCGACCGCGTGGTGTTTGGCCGTCCGATCGGGCAGAACCAGGGTGTGCAGTTCCCGATTGCCGAGGCGCATATCGAAATCGAAGCGGCGGACCTGATGCGCTGGCGTGCCTGCGAAGAATACGACAGCGGCAAGAATGCCGGGGCCAGCGCCAACATGGCCAAGTACCTGGCTGCCAAGGCGTCCTGGGAAGCGGCCAACGCCTGCCTGCAAACCCACGGCGGTTTCGGCTTTGCCTGTGAGTACGACGTAGAGCGCAAATTCCGCGAAACACGCCTGTACCAGGTGGCGCCGATCTCCACCAACCTGATCCTGTCCTACGTGGCCGAGCACCTGCTCGAACTGCCACGCAGTTTCTGAGGGCCTGAGCATGAGCCATACCCAAACGCTGTGCCGGTTCCTTGCGGACCTGAACTACGAACAATTGCCGGAAAAGGTACTGGCACGCACCGAAGACCTGTATCTGGACTGGTTGGCCTCGGCGCTGGCAAGCAAGGGCGCGCACCCGATCCCGTTGTTTGAACGCTATGCACAAAAAATGGGACCCCACAGCGGTCCCGCCCAGGTGATCGTCAATGGCAGCACCACCAGCGCGTATTTTGCGGCGCTGGTGAACGCCGCATCCTCACACCTGGTGGAGCAGGATGACCTGCACAACAGCTCGGTGCTGCACCCCGCGACCGTGGTGTTTCCGGCCGCGCTGGCTGCCGCCCAGGACCTCGGCAAATCCGGCCGTGAATTGCTGCTGGCCTCGGTGGCCGGTTATGAAGCCGGAATTCGCATCGGCGAATTCATGGGCCGGTCCCACTACCGCATCTTCCACACCACAGCCACCGTCGGCACCCTGGCGGCGGCGGTGGCCGTGGGCAAACTGCTGGACTTTAACCAGGAACAGTTCATCACCCTGCTCGGCAGCGCCGGCACCCAGGCCGCCGGGCTGTGGGAGTTTTTGCGCGATGCCGCCGACTCCAAGCAACTGCACACCGCCAAGGCGGCGGCGGATGGCTTGCTCGCGGCGTATTTGACGGCGGACGGGCTCACCGGCGCACGCAATATTCTGGAAGGCGATCAAGGCTTGGCAGCAGGCATGTCCAGTGATGCCGAGCCTCGCAAGTTATCGGCCGACCTTGGCAGCCGCTGGGCGCTGCTGGAAACCTCGTTCAAGTTCCACGCCTCGTGCCGTCACACCCATCCGGCCGCCGATGCGCTGCTGGATCTGATGCAGCGCGAAGGGCTGTGCGCTGCAGATATCGCTACGGTTGAAACGCGTGTCCATCAAGGTGCCATCGACGTGCTGGGCCGCGTGACCACGCCTGCCACTGTGCACCAGGCCAAATTCTCCATGGGCACCGTGCTCGGCCTGATCGCCGTGCACGGTAAAGCCGGGCTCACCGAGTTCCACGAACGAGCGCTGACCGACCCCGCCGTCTCGGCTTTCCGCGACAAGGTCAGCATGACCCTCGACGCAGAAGTTGACGGCGCCTACCCGCAGCGCTGGCTGGGCCGCGTCACCGTCACCACGCTCGATGGCCGCACGCTGCAAGGCGCCATCGATGAACCCAAGGGCGACCCTGGTAACACCCTGAGTCGGGTGGAGCTCGCGGATAAATTCCGGCGCCTTACCCAATTCAGCGGCGCGCGCACACCCGCGCAGGCCAATGCACTGATCGAAAAGGTCTGGCACCTGCGCGATGCAGCGTCCATGGCCCACTGGCTTTGAGGAAGCGTCATGACTAATCAACGACCGCTGGACGGCATCACCGTGATCAGCCTGGAACACGCGATTGCTGCGCCATTCTGTACCCGCCAGTTGGCAGACCTCGGCGCACGTGTGATCAAGATCGAACGCCCCGGCGCCGGTGACTTTGCCCGTGGCTATGACGAGCGCGTGCGCGGCCTGGCCTCGCACTTTGTGTGGACCAACCGCTCCAAGGAAAGCCTGACCCTGGACCTCAAGCAGGACGAGGCCGGCGACATCCTCCAACGCCTGCTGGCGGATGCCGACGTGCTGGTGCAGAACCTTGCACCCGGCGCGGCGGCGCGCATGGGCCTGTCGTTTGAAGCGCTGCATGAGCGCTTTCCACGGCTCATCGTCTGCGATATTTCCGGCTATGGCGAAGGCGGGCCTTACGAGAAAAAGAAAGCGTATGACCTGCTGATCCAAAGCGAGGGCGGTTTTTTATCGGTAACCGGTGGCCCAGGTGAAGATCAGATGGCCAAGGCCGGTTGCTCGATCGCCGATATTTCCGCCGGCATGTACGCCTACAGTGGCATCCTCTCGGCCCTGCTGTTGCGCGGCAAGACGGGGCAGGGCAGCCGCATCGATGTGAGCATGCTCGAAAGCCTGGTGGAGTGGATGGGCTACCCGATGTATTACGCCTTCGACGGCGCGCCCCAGCCACCACGGGCCGGGGCGGCGCATTCGACGATCTACCCGTATGGGCCGTTTCCCACCGGCGACGGCGGCACGGTGATGCTCGGCTTGCAAAACGAACGCGAATGGGCGGCGTTCTGCGACAAAGTGCTGCTCACGCCTGAGCTGGCTACCGATGAACGTTTCTCGGCCAACTTCAAGCGCTCGGCCAACCGTGACGTGCTACGCCAGATCATCGTTGACAGCTTCGCGCAGTTGGACGCTGAAGCCGTGATCCAACGCCTGGAAAACGCGCAGATCGCCAGCGCCAGGGTCAACGACATGCAAGGCGTGTGGGACCACCCGCAGCTCAAGGCGCGAGACAGCTGGCGTGAAGTCCAGAGCCCGGCCGGGCCGCTGCCGTCGTTGTTGCCGCCGGCGCGTAATGCTGCGTTTACCCCGCGCATGGACGGCGTTCCCGCCTTGGGCCAGCACAGCCAGGGCATCCTCGATCAGCTTGGGTTTTCGGCGCAAACCATCGACGGCCTGCGCGCACGCGGCGTTATCTAATAAGGAATTCAAGTGATGCCAAAGCCTATAGTTCGTTCGGCCTTGTTTGTGCCCGGCAGCCGCCCGGAGCGGTTTTCCAAAGCGCTGGCCAGTGGCGCCGATGCGGTGATTGTGGATTTTGAAGACGCGGTTGAAGAACCCCTCAAGCGCCAGGCGCGGGATAACCTCGGGGTGTTCTTGCAAGCGCATCCAGAGGCTCAGGTGTGGGTGCGCATCAACGCGCCGGAGCATGCCGAGCATTTTGAGGATGTAGCGTTCTGTAAAGCCCATGCCAATGTGACGGGTGTGCTGCTGCCCAAGGTAGAGAGCGCCGCCCAGGTGGCCGTGGTGGCGGCTGCCGGCAAGGTGATATGGCCGATTATCGAAAGCGCCAGGGGCTTGCTGGCCGTGGCTGAGATTGCCCACGCGCCGCAGGTTGAGCGCCTGTCGTTTGGCGGGCTGGACCTGGCGCTGGACTTGAACCTGAGCAGCGGTTCCGCGGCTGCGCAGTTTGCGTTGGATCAGGCTCGCCTGGCGCTGATTGTGCATTCCCGTGCTGCTGGCTTGGTGGCGCCACTGGACGGCGTGCACCCGGCCATCGACGACCCTGAAGGCCTGCGCCGTTCGATCCGGCATGCCTATGAAATGGGCTTTGCCGGCGCGCTGTGCATCCATCCCAAGCAGGTGGCAGTGATTCATGCCGCACTGGCGCCCAGCGCTGAAGACCTGGCCTGGGCCAAGCGCGTGGTAGAGGCGGGTGCCCATGGGGCCGGGGCTTATCAGATGGATGGGCAGATGGTGGATGCGCCGGTGTTGCTGCGCGCACAAAGGCTCCTGGCCGGCCAACTCTGACTGACACAACCTGGAGCAAAATGTGGGAGCTGGCTTGCCTGCGATAGCGGTGGACCCGCCCATGAATCGACTGCCTGACACACCGCCATCGCAGGCAAGCCAGCTCCCACACTGGATCTTCATTGTTCTGAAGTATGGCGTTCGGCCTGGCCGAACGCAGGTATCTAAAATTCGAAATTCACTACACGCACCACATCAGGCACCTTGCCCTATAACACAACAATAAGAAGGTGATTCCCCATGCTCAAGCTTTCTCGGGCGCTGCTGTGCGCCGCCACTCTGTTTGCCGCGGGCCTGGCCCAGGCGGCAGACCCGATTGTGATCAAGTTCGCCCACGTGGTTGCCGAAAACACGCCTAAAGGCCAGGGCGCGCTGCTCTTCAAAAAGCTCGCTGAAGAGCGCTTGCCGGGCCGTGTGAAGGTCGAGGTGTACCCCAACTCCTCGCTGTTCGGCGATGGCAAGGAGATGGAAGCGTTGTTGTTGGGCGATGTGCAGATGCTGGCGCCGTCCCTGGCCAAGTTCGAGCAGTACACCAAGCAAGTGCAGATCTACGACCTGCCGTTCCTGTTCAACGACCTGGCCGCCGTCGACCGTTTCCAGGCTGCTCAGGGCAAGGCATTGCTGACCTCGATGCAAGACAAGAACATCCTCGGCCTGGCCTATTGGCACAATGGCCTCAAGCAGCTTTCGGCCAACAAAGCACTGCGTGAACCCAAGGACGCCCGTGGCCTGAAGTTCCGTGTGCAGGCTTCCAGCGTACTTGAAGAACAGTTCAAGGCGATCCGCGCCAACCCGCGCAAGATGAGCTTTGCCGAGGTGTATCAAGGCCTGCAGACCGGCACCGTGAATGGTACCGAGAACACCTGGTCCAATTATGAAAGCCAGAAGGTCAACGAAGTGCAGAAGTACTTCACCGAGTCCAACCATGGCCTGATCGACTACATGGTGATCACCAACGCCAAGTTCTGGAACGGCCTGCCGCCGGATGTGCGCACCACCCTGGACCAGATCATGGTCGAAGTCACCGTCGAGGTGAACAAGCAGGCCGAAGCGCTGAACCAGTCGGCCAAGCAGAAGATCATCGACGCCAAGACCAGCGAAATCATCGAACTGACCCCGCAGCAACGCCAACTGTGGCGCGAAGCCATGCGCCCGGTGTGGCAGAAGTTCGAAGGTGAGATCGGCGCCGACCTGATCAAGGCGGCGGACGCCTCCAACCAGTAATCGGGCGACTACCCAAAACTACTGTGGAAAGGGCTTTATGTGGGAGCTGGCTTGCCTGCGATGCAGGCAACTCGGTGTATCTGTAGCGCCGAGTTGATCCCATCGCGGGCAAGCCCGGCTCCCACAGAGGTCCGCTTCCACAGTTTGTTCCGCTTTCCACCCCGACATCATTCCCGCTTCGCGAGGTTTTGCCATGCAAACGCTAAGGCGCGTCTGGGAGCACCTGGAGGAAGGGTTTATCGCCTTCCTGCTGGCCGCCATGACCCTGGTGACATTCGTCTACGTCATGCTCAACAACATCTACACCCTGTTTTTTGCTCTGTCTGACAAGTGGGCATGGAGCAGCAGCTTTTTCGGTGCCTTGGGCGACCACACCATGACCTGGGCCCAGGACATGACCTGGAGCGTGGCGCTGACCAAGGCCATGTTCGGCTGGCTGATTTTCTTCGGCATCTCCTACGGCGTGCGCACCGCCGGCCACCTTGGCGTAGATGCGCTGGTCAAGCTGACCAAACGCCCGGTGCAACGCCTGCTCGGCATGCTCGCCTGCCTGTGTTGCCTGGCCTACGCCGGGCTGTTCATGGTCGCCAGCTACAAGTGGGTGAGTGCGGTGATGACCGCGCAGATCGGCGCCGAAGACCTCGACCAATACGGCGTGGACGTGGGCGATATCGTGATCATCGTGCCCATCGGTTTTGCCCTGGTGTTTATCCGCTACCTGGAAATTTTTTACCGCATCTTTACCCACCGTCAGGTCGGGTTGGGGCTGGCCGACGAGGCCGGGGAGGCCAGTAAGCTGGCTGGCAGCCATGAGGAGCGTCACTGATGGCCGTGCTCTGTCTGTTTTTGCTGTTGTTCGTGTTCATGTTCCTCGGGGTGCCGATCGCGATTTCCCTGGGGCTGTCCGGCGCGGTGTCGATCCTGATGTTCAGCCAGGACTCGGTGAGTTCGCTGGCCATCAAGCTGTTTGAAACCTCCGACGCCTACACCTTCCTGGCGATTCCATTCTTCCTGCTGTCCGGTGCGTTCATGACCACCGGCGGTGTGGCGCAACGGCTGATCGACTTCGCCAACGCCTGTGTCGGGCATATCCGAGGCGGCCTGGCGATTGCGGCGGTGCTGGCGTGCATGCTGTTTGCGGCGCTGTCCGGGTCATCGCCGGCGACGGTGGCGGCAGTGGGCTCGATTGCCGTGGCGGGGATGGTGCGCTCGGGTTACCCGAAGGAGTTCGGCGCCGGGATCATCTGCAACGCCGGCACCCTGGGCATCCTGATCCCGCCGTCGATTGTGATGGTGGTGTACTCGGCAGCCACCGAAACCTCGGTGGGCAAGCTGTTCATGGCCGGTGTGATTCCAGGGTTGCTGCTGGGCCTGATGCTGATGGTCGCGATCTACATCGTCGCGCGCATCAAGAAGCTGCCGGCGCAGCCACGTGCGACCTTCCGCGAGTGGCTGACCTGCGCACGTCGCGCGTTCTGGGGCTTGCTGTTGCTGGTGATCATCCTCGGCGGCATCTACAGCGGCATGTTCACGCCGACGGAAGCGGCGGCCGTGGCGGCGGTGTATTCGGCGTTTGTCGCGCTGTTTGTGTACAAGGACATGAAGCTGCGCGATTGCCCCAAGGTGCTGCTGGAGTCCGGGCGCCTGGCGATCATGCTGATGTTTATCATCGCCAACGCCATGCTCTTTGCCCATGTACTGACCACCGAACAGATCCCGCAGGAAATCACCGCCTGGGTGATCTCCGAAGGCCTGACGCCGATTGGCTTTTTGATCATGGTCAACGTGGTGTTGCTGGTGGCCGGCAGCTTTATGGAGCCTTCCGCGATTGTGCTGATCCTGGCGCCGATCTTCTTCCCGATTGCCATGAAGCTGGGGATTGACCCGATTCACCTGGGGATTGTGATGGTGGTCAACATGGAAATCGGCCTGGTGCACCCACCGGTAGGGTTGAACCTGTTTGTGACCTCGGCGGTGACCGGGTTGACCCTCGGGCAGACGATTCGCGCGGCATTGCCGTGGCTGATGATCCTGCTGGTGTTTTTGATAATGGTCACGTACTTGCCGTTTATCTCGCTGGCGCTGCCGCACTGGCTGGGCATGTAACACGGTCTGAAAATGTGGGAGCTGGCTTGCCTGCGATAGCCATACGTTCGAAGGCACCCCGTTCCCCTGTGGCGAGCAGGCTTGCCCTGCGTTGGGCTGCGCAGCAGCCCCAAAACCAGGCGCTGAGTTCTTTCAGAAAGAATTTCAGTGCCCTTGCTGGGGGCTGCTGCGCAGCCCAACGCAGGGCAAGCCTGCTCGCCACAACAAGCGGCGTACCGCAGGCTTTGTTTTAACCGGCAGTTGTGTAGATACCTATGCTGAGATAGCGGTGGTTCAGTCAGCCAATTCGGTGACTGATATACCGCCATCGCAGGCAAGCCAGCTCCCACCTTTGGTTTTTGTCAGGTCTTAGTGGTCCATCGCGCCCAAGATCGCATAAGCCAGCTTCACCCGTTCGGCATTCGGGTAATTGCGGTTAGCCAGAATCACCACACCCATGTCCTTGCTCGGTACGTAAGCCACATACGCGCCAAAACCGCCGGTGGAGCCGGTTTTGTTGTACAGCACGTTGGCCGGTTGTGCCTGCGCCGGCGTCAGCCAATTGACCTTGTGCGGCTGCATCGCCATTTCGGTCGAGTTGCCCTCCAGCAAGGCCTGCAGCTTGATCGGGTAGGGGTAGCGTTCCCAGCCCAGACCCTGGGTCATGCCATTGACGGTGTAGTAACCCGCGTGAGTGGTGGAGATCGCTTGTTGCAGCGGTTTTTCCAGGGTCTCGGGGTGCAGGTTGGCAATCACATAGCGCGCGAGGTCCTGGGTGCTGGTCTTGATACCGTAGGCTTCGCTGTCCAGGGCGCCGGGGCTGACGCGAATGGGTTTCAGATTTTTGTCATAGCCTTGCGCATATTGAGCGGTTTTGCTCGCCGGCACGCTGACGTGGGTGTTGGTCAGGCCCAGCTTGGGCAGCAAGGTTTTCTCCATGGCAACGTTAAACGGCTGCCCCAGGCTTTGCGCCGCGAGGTAGCCAAACAAGCCGATGCTGGGGTTGGAATACAAACGCTGTTCGCCCGGCGCATACGCGGGTTTCCAGTGCTGGAAATAACCGAGCATGGCACCGGCGTTGTCGGCCGCGTCGGGAAACTGCAACGGCAGGCCACCCGGTGTGTAGGTCGCCAGTTGCAGCAGGCTGATGTGATCGAATACGCCACCGGCCAGGGCTGGCAGGTGCTGGCTGGCGGTATCCGAGAGCTGGAGCTTACCGGTAGCCTGGGCGTAGCCGCCGAGGGTGGCGGTAAAGGTTTTGCTGATCGATCCGATTTCAAACAGGGTGTCTTGGTTAACGGCCTGTTTGGTTTCCCTTGATGCAACACCGTAGTTAAAGTATTGAACCTTGCCTTGGTTAACCACCGCGACCGACAGGCCGGGAATCCCTTGTTGCTGCATCAGCGGCGCAACGCTGGCATCGACTACCGTGCGCAGGTCGGTGGCGGCCATGCAGCTACCGGAGCCTATTAACAGGGCGCTGAACAGAATTTTTTGTAAGGTGTGATTCATGCGGGTTCGCTTCCATGTAAAAGATGTGCTGACGATCAAGGCCTGCGCAGGCGGGGCAAATCTAGGTGGATTTTGTTCGGCGGGCAAACGATGATATCTCGCATCAGCCATTAGTTAATTTAGGGTCATGCATGCTGCGCTCCCATTTACCGCTCAATGCGTTGCGCGCATTCGAAGCTTCCGCCCGGCATTTGAGCTTCACCCGAGCGGCCATCGAGCTGTGCGTGACCCAGGCGGCAGTCAGTCATCAGGTCAAAAGCCTGGAGGCGCAGTTGAACGTCACCTTGTTCAAGCGCCTGCCACGCGGCCTGATGCTGACCCGCGAAGGCGAAACACTGCTGCCGGTCGTGCGCGACTCTTTCGACCGGATTGCCCTTACCTTAGGCCAGTTCGAAGGTGGCCATTACCGTGAAGTGCTCACAGTCGGGGCGGTGGGCACCTTCGCCGTCGGCTGGTTGCTGCCGCGCTTGCCGGACTTTCAAAGCCGCTACCCGTTTATCGACCTGCGCCTGTCGACCCACAACAACCGTGTTGACGTCGCCGCCGAGGGTCTCGACTACGCGATCCGCTTCGGCGCTGGCGCCTGGCATGGCACCGACGCCTGCCAGTTGCTTGAAGCGCCGTTGACCGTGCTGTGCGTGCCGCAGATTGCCGAGCAATTGCACACGCCGGACGACGTGCTCAAGCACACCTTATTGCGCTCTTACCGCGCCGATGAATGGAACCTGTGGTTCCAGGCCGCCGGGCTGCCGGCCGACACGCCGGTGCCGCGCAGCATCGTGTTCGACTCGTCCCTGGCGATGATGGAGGCCGCGCAGCAGGGCATCGGCGTGGCCTTGGCGCCGGCGATGATGTTCTCACGGCAACTGGAGAGTGATGTGATTCGCCAGCCGTTCAGCGTGGGCATCAGCACCGGCAGTTATTGGCTGACGCGCTTGCAATCGCGGGCAGAAACCTCGGCCATGGCCGCGTTCAAAGGCTGGTTGAAAGCACACAGCGCCCAGGCTTGAAGTTTTTATTCTTGAAACAAAATGAAACATTCGTGACGGGTTAACCTCTACCGTACCCCGTACCGAGTGCTTCCATGAAAATTCCGCGCCCCTCTGCCCGCATGCCCCACCTCATCCAACTGCGCAACCTGAAGATGGCGCGCTCGGCCCATGCTTATGTGCGCGGCAGCACCGTGCAGTTTTACGAGTGGCTGCACAGCCAGCCCGGCCGCCGCTTGCCCCATGGCCCGGCGATCTGGATCTGCGGCGATTGCCACGCGGGCAACCTCGGCCCCACGGGTGATACCAAGGGCCGTATCGACATGCATATCCGCGACCTCGACCAAACCGTGATCGGCAACCCGGCCCATGACCTGGTGCGCCTGGCGCTGTCGTTGGCCACCGCCGCACGCGGCTCGGACCTGCCGGGCGTGACCACCGCACGCATGCTGGAAGAAATGATGGTGGGCTACGAACAAGCCTTCAAAGACAAGCCCGATGAAGCGCCGCCGCGTCCGTCCCAAGTCAAGGCCGGCATGCGCAGCGCGGTGGAACGCACCTGGAAAAACCTGGCGCGTGAACGCATTGAAAATGCCCGGCCTACTATTCCGTTGGGCAAACACTTCTGGTCATTATCACGGGCGGAAAAGAGCGCGCTGCAAAGTGTTTGCGCCTCGGATGAAATCCACCAGTTGGTGACCTCGCTCAAAGGCCGGCCCAAAGACGCCAAGGTCCAATTGCTCGATTCGGCCTATTGGGTCAAAGGCTGCAGCTCCCTCGGCTTGCTGCGTTATGCAGCCTTGTTGGGCGTGGGCGACAAGGACGACCAGGAATATTGCCTGATCGACATCAAGGAAGCCGTCGGCGCCGCCGCGCCCCGGGCGGCACGCGCGAAGATGCCACGCGACAATGGCCGGCGTGTGGTGGAAGGCGCCCGCCAGCTGTCACCGGGCCTGGGCGAGCGCATGCTGGCCACACGTTTTCTCGATCACGGTTTCTTCATCCGTGAACTGCTGCCTCAAGACATGAAGCTGGAACTCGATGAGCTAAGCGAGATCGACGCCATGCACGCCGCCGGTTACCTGGCCCGCGTGGTCGGCATCGCCCATGCCCGCCAGATGGACCGCGATACGCGCAAGGAGTGGATGGCGGTGTTGCAGGAAAACCGCTCCAAACAGCTGGATGCGCCGTCGTGGTTATGGACCAGCGTGGTGCAGTTGGTGGGCAGCCATGAGCAGGGGTATCTCAACCATTGTCGGCGGTATGCGTTGGAGCACTAGAAGCGGCGCATGAGCGGTGTGGCTGTTTATGGCGTTAATAAAACTCGGCTATTGCTCAGCATTAAACGTGGTGCGCCGCCTATTTTTCTATTCTTTTTTATTTGATAACGGTGTGTCAGCCAATTAACTCGCCACTGACACACCGCCTTCGCAGGCAAGCCAGCTCCCACAGTTGGTTTGTGGTGTGTCAGCAGGTTTTGGGTTGCAGGCACTCCAGCGCACGGTCGGCCAGGGTTTGGGCCATGTCGATCAGGTGTTCGGTGGCACCGGCCATGTGGCGTTGATCGCCTGTCAGGCCTTGGGTGGTGGCGGCTGCGCAGCGCAGCAGGTCGCAGAGTTGGGCGAGGGCGTCTTCGAAGCTGAGGTCGTGATGCACTGTAAAGGGCTGCGGTGAGGTGGGTTGCAGGTAGTGGCTCAGGGCGCGTTCAAATATTTCGCGGCTGGGGGTGAAGCGCGTTGTATTGCTCATGCATAAGCTCCTGATAAGGGGCCTACTTGTTTCAGGTTTCCACACCTGTTCGCTGATAGGCAGCGACAGAGCACAGGCTAGCCAGTGGCATGCGCAGGCGCAAGGCCGAAGGGCTGCTTAGGAAGCTTCCTGCAAGGTTAAGGGATATGGATTGCTGGCCTTTAACACTGCATGTCGATCAGGCAACACCGATCAAAGCTGAGAGGCGGGGTGTTGTGGCGAGCGGGCTTGCCCCGCGTTGGGCTGCGCAGCAGCCCCAGGGGAGTCAACGCGGTTTTCCAGATGTATCGCGTCGTGAGGTGTCAGGGCCGCTTCGCGCCCCAACGCGGGGCAAGCCCGCTCGCCACAAGAAGTTAGCTGCCACAGTTCTGAACGTGTTCAGACCAGGTATTTGCGGAACCAGCCCAACGTGCGCTCCCACGCCAGATTCGCCGCTGCCTCGTCATATCTCGGCGTCGAATCATTATGAAAGCCATGATTGGCGCCCTTATAAATAAACGCCTCATAGGTGGTGCCTGCGGCCTTCAACGCCTGTTCATACGCCGGCCAACCCTCGTTGATTCGCGTGTCCAACTCGCCATAGTGCAGCATGATCGGCGCCTTGATGCGTGGCACGTCCTTCGCTTCTGGCTGCCTGCCGTAAAACGACACCGCTGCGCCGAGTTCTGGATAAGCCACCGCCGCCGCATTGGTCACGCCGCCGCCATAGCAGAAGCCGGTAATCCCGACTTTGCCGGTGCTGCTGTCGTGGTGCATCAGCCATTCGATGGCGGCGAAGAAGTCGTTCATGAGTTTGGTGGGGTCGACTTTTTGTTGCAGTTCCACGCCTTTTTGATCGTTGCCGGGGTAGCCGCCCACGGAGGTGAGGCCGTCGGGTGCCAGGGCG
Organism: Pseudomonas sp. PA-6-3C; assembly: GCF_021605825.1. Classification (NCBI taxonomy): domain Bacteria; kingdom Pseudomonadati; phylum Pseudomonadota; class Gammaproteobacteria; order Pseudomonadales; family Pseudomonadaceae; genus Pseudomonas; species Pseudomonas sp. PA-6-3C. The sequence continues at coordinate 54,333 of NZ_WKDV01000026.1, read as the reverse complement.
ATGAAGCCGGCTTTGGCCAGGCGCCGGGCGACGTCTTCGATGTAGGGGTTAAGGCCTCGGTTTTCGTGCACCACCACCACGGCGGGCAGTTTGCCGCTGGCCTTGGCCGGGCGTACGAGGTAGCCGCGCACGGTGCCGTTGCCTTTGGGCGAGGGGTAGGTGATGTAGTCGGCGACGATGTCTGGGTCAGTGAATTTGACTTGTTCGGCCAGCGCGTAGTTGGGGCTCAGGGCTGCCAGCAGGGCCGAGGCGGTGAGGCCGCCGAAGGTGAACAGCGCGGCGCGGTCGAGAAATTCGCGGCGGTTGAGCTTGCCGTGGGCGTAGCCGTCGTAGAGTTCCAGCAGTTCGGGGGCGAAGTCTTTCGCGGTGAGACGAGTCATCGGAGCAGTCCTCGATTAGCGGTGGTCATCACTGTAGACCAGGATCAACGTTCGCGGCCATGGGCAGAATCTGACAGTTGCCGGGTGTCGACGCGCACGAACACCGAGTCGCCGAGGGCGGTGAGCACGTCACCGGCGTACACCTCGCAGACCACGCGGCTTTTACGCCCCACGTCGCCTTCAACCCGCGCGCGCAGGGTCAGCGTGACGCCCATGGGCGTGGGCTTGATGAATTTGATCCCCAGGTTACCGGTCACGCAGTCGATGCGCGGCAGGCTGCCGGGCTCGCGCAGTTCGTTGCGGTAGTGGTAGGCCATGGCCGTCCAGTTGGAGTGGCAGTCGACCAGCATGGCGATCAGGCCGCCGTAGACCAGGTCCGGCCAGCCGCTGTATTGAGCTTCGGGCAGGTGCTCGGCGATCACATGGATACCATCGGCATCCCAACGGCTTTTGATGTGCAGGCCATGGGGGTTGCTGCCGCCGCAGCCGTAGCAGATGCCTTCGGGCGCGGTGATGTCCTGCAGGGAAGGGGTGTGCATGCAAAGTCCTTATTGTTTCTTTTGGCGACTACTCTGTTTAGCAGGGCACGCTGCGAAAGGGAATAAAACCATGGCATGGCGTGTTAGCTCAGTACATCTGTTCATTTGTCTTGCGGAGTGTTGCATGAAGTGTCGAATGCCCCTGTTTGTAAGCCTGGCGGTGCTCCTTGGTGTGTTTCTCGGCAACGCGCAGGCCGTGGAATACAAAGACGTCAACCGCACCGCCAGCCAGATCAGTTTTACCTTCCAGCAATTCGGGCAGCGCGTGTATGGCACCTTCAGTGACTTTGAAGGCACCCTGACCTTCGACACGCAAAAGCCCGAGGCGGCGCATGCGTTGCTCAAGATCCAGCTCGCCAGCATCGACGCCGGCAGCCAGGACGCCAATACCCAATTGCAGCAACCGGCGTGGTTCGACACCGCGACCTATCCTGTGGGCGTGTATGAGTCCAATGGCGCCACGGCGCTGGGCGATAACCGCTACAAGATCACCGGCAACCTGACGATCAGGGGCATCACGCGGCCGGTGGATATTGAGGTGCAGCTCAAGGAGCAAAGCGGCATCGGCGTGTTTGACGGGGCGTTCATCCTCAAGCGCAGCGACTTCAAGATTGGTGAGGGTGAATGGGCGGGCAACAGCGTGGTGTCCAATGACATCAACATCAAATTCAAGATGGTTGCGCCGCAGCGCTAACGGGCAAACTTCTTGGCCCCGGCCACACAGCCGATCACCGCAACCGTCACCAGCAGCATGCCCAGGCTGACCTGCTCATGCAGCAGGCCCGCCGCCAGCGCCAGGCCGAAAAACGGCTGCAGCAGCTGCAGCTGGCCGACCGCAGCGATGCCACCCTGGGCCAGGCCGCGATACCAGAACACAAAGCCGATCAGCATGCTGAACAGCGACACATAGCCCAGGCTCAGCCACGCCGGCAGGCTGATGCTCGTGAGGGTTGCCGGCGCCAGCATCACGCTCAACGGCGCCACCACCGGCAACGACACCACCAGCGCCCAGCAGATCACCTGCCAGCCGCCCAGGCTGCGCGACAACGTGGCGCCTTCGGCGTATCCCAGGCCGCACACCAATACGGCCAACAGCATCAGCAGGTCACCGGCCGGCGCGGCGCTCAAGCCTTGGGCAACGGCGTAGCCCATCACCAGCAGGCTGCCGAGAATCGAAAACACCCAGAACACCGGGCGCGGCCGCTCGCCGCCACGCAGTACACCAAACACTGCAGTGGCCAGCGGCAGCAGGCCAATGAACACGATGGAGTGCGCCGAGGTCACGTATTGCAGCGCCAGTGCCGTGAGCAGTGGAAAACCGATCACCACACCCAGGGCGACGATCACCAGCGGCCCCCATTGGTGGCGTGCAGGGCGTTTTTCCCTGAACAACCACAACAACAGCACGCCGAGCATGGCGGCAATGGCGGCGCGGATCATGGTCAGAAACACCGGGTTGAACTCCATCACCGCCAGACGCGTGGCTGGCAAGGAGCCGCTGAAGATGACGACGCCGATAAAGCCGTTAATCCAGCCTTGGGCGCTGGTATCCGGTGCAGTGAGGCTTGCGGTGCGTTCCATGGTGAGGGCTCGAACTAGGTGGTTGCGTAAACACCATCCTAGGGGCCAGGATTAAGACAATCAAAAAATTGTCATGGATACACCGCCTATGCCGCGCGCCCGCTACAAGTCGCTGGTCGACACCTTTGCCCAAGACATCCGCAGAGGCGCACTGGCGCCCGGCACACGCCTGCCCACGCACCGGCAATTGGCGGCTGAACATGGCCTGGCGTTGGTCACCGCGAGCCGGGTGTACACGGAGCTTGAAGCCATGGGCCTGGTCAGCGGCGAAACCGGGCGCGGCACCTTTGTGCGGGAAATCGCGTTGCCGCCGGGGCAGGGCAGTGGGCAGATGAATGTGGCCACCGGCATGCTCGACCTGAACTTCAATTACCCCTCGCTGCCCGGTCAGGCAGACCTGCTGCGCACCGCTCTGCGCCAATTGGCGCTGTCGGGCGACCTGGAAGCGCTGTTGCGTTACCAGCCGCATGCCGGTCGCTTGCATGAGCGCGCTGCCGTGGCACGGCATCTATTGAGCCGAGGCCTGGCGGTTGAGGCGGAGCAGGTGCTGATGGTCAGCGGCGCCCAGCACGGCCTGGCGGTGACGATGATGGCGTTGCTCAAGCCTGGGGATGTAATTGCCGTGGATGCGCTGACCTATTCAGGCTTCAAGGTGTTGGCCGAAACCCTGCACCTGGAAATCGTCGCCATTCCCGTGACCGCCAGCGGCCCGGATCTGGCGTTCCTGCACGCGCTGTGCCGCAGGCGCCCGGTGCGTGCGGTGTACAGCATTCCAACCCTGCATAACCCGTTGGGGTGGGTGATGAGCCTTGCGCAACGAGTGCAACTGATTGCCATCGCGCGTGAGCACCATCTGATGCTGATTGAGGACGCGGCCTACGCGTTTTTGGCCGAAGACGCGCCACCGCCGCTGGCCACATTGGCGCCTGAGTGCACGGTGTACGTGGGCGGGTTATCCAAAAGCGTTGCCACGGGTTTGCGCGTCGGGTTTATCGCCGCGCCGTTGGAGTGGGTGAAAAAACTGGAGCGCACGATCATGGCCACCACCTGGAACGTGCCCGGTGTGATGAGCGCGATTGCGGTGGGCTGGATCGAGGACGGCACCGTCGCGCAGCTCGAAGCACAAAAGCGCCAGGACGCACGTGCACGCCAAGCCTTGGCTGCGCAGGTGCTCAAAGGCGTGCCTTACATCAGCCATCCGTGTTCGTATTTTTTGTGGTTGCCGCTGGGGGACGAGGCGCGGGCCGATCAGGTGGCCATGGCCTTGCAGCGCGAGCAGATTTCCGTGTCCACCGCCGAGCCGTTTGCGGTCTCGGCCACGGTGCCGCACGCGCTGCGCCTGGCGCTGGGTTCGGTGAGCATGGCCGCGCTGGGTGAGGCGCTGCTGAAGGTCCGGGAAGCGGTGCGGTGGTAAGCCGCACCGCTTGGCGTCAGTATTTGTAAGCCTGACGCCCGATCAGCAGCCATTTGCCTTTTTGCTTCTGCCAGACCTGGAAGTTGTCGATATCGGTCGGCACTTCGACGCCGCTGTTCACGGCCAGGGCGTGAAAGTGGTTGCGCACCAGTGCGGTGTCGCCGTCCAGGGTGATGGTCTGGTTTTGCATTTCGAGGGTTTTGAACGCGCTGGTGTGGGTTTCCAGGTCAGCGATAAATTGCGCTTTGTTCTGCACCTTGCCGCTGGAGTGGCCATAGGTGAGCTTGTCGGACGTCAGCGCGTGCAGCGCCTTGAGGTCCAGGTGCAGCATGGCTTGGGTCAGTTGGTCGACCGCTTGAGCCACATCCTTTTCGGCCGGGGCAGGCGCAGCTGCGACGTAGCCGGTGAACAGGCACAGAAAACCGATCAGCACTTTGACGTTTGGCATGGGTGTTTCCTTATTGTTGTTGGGGTGAACACGACAACTTAAGTCGTCGTACAACCATGCAATATTTTCGGGGGGCAAGGAAAGTGAAATTTTGAAATATCTCGAAAAGATTAAGCTAGATGGCGTCGTAAATCACATAGCTTCTTGTACGACGTCCCAACACAATAAATAACTGAGGGCGGTACACCTTGTCGCTTCCAGCCCAACAAGCCGATCGCTATGCTACTGCGCAAATAACAAGCCGCCCGAGAGACAACATGGATTTTGACTGGCACAGCGACGCCATCACCCGCGCAACTCCCGTGACCCCACACTACAAAAATACCCAGAACGTTCGCCGTTTCATGCTCGAACACTGCGGCCCGACGTTCAAGTTCGACCGGCCGTTCATGGCCTGGATTCGCAACGACATGCCCAAAACCTTGGGCGATGTGGTGGATGAGTGGAAACGCCGCAACGAGGACGCACGCCCATGACACGCGACGAAAAATACCAGGCTGCCCAGGAACGCATCGGCTACCTGCTGGAGGAATTCAAAATCGGCGGCAACTACACGCCGTTGGTGCGCGATGGCAACCAACTGTACATCAGCGGCCAGATTCCGCGTGTCGGTGATACCCTCATGCTGCCGGGCAAGGTCGGTGAAAGCCTGACCCTGGCCCAGGCGCAAATCGCCGCCAGTATCAGCGCGTTGCGTTGCCTGGGGTTGCTCAAGCAAGCGCTGGGTTCGCTGGATCAGGTCAAGACCCTCGTGCGTATCACCGTGTATGTGCGCAGCGCAGAAGACTTTGATCAGCAAAGTGAAGTGGCCAACGCCGCGTCGGACCTGTTCCACGAAATCCTCGGCGCTGCCGGTGTGCACACGCGCACGTCGGTGGGGGTGATGCAGTTGCCCAAGTCGGCGGCGGTCGAGATCGACATGATTGCTGTCGCACACGGTTGAGTGACCGATGATTACCCAAGGGCTTGAGGTACTGATCGACTACGCCGTGCACTTGGCGCCGGGTCTGCTGCTGTTTGGTGCGTGGTTCGCGTTGACACCGAGAGCGCAGGTGGCGATGCGCATCCTGATTCTGCTGGTGGCGTTTGTGCTGATGCGCGATGTGATGACACCGCTGGGTATGTGGGCGGTGAGTCGCGATGTGCAGATCGCATTCAGTGGCAATGCCTTCGTACTGGCGGCGCTCGGCGGGCTGTCGGTGCTGCTGATCATGCTGCTCTCACGCCTGGCACCCGAGTTGTGGCGGTTGATGCGTTGGTCCATTGGCAACCCGTTGGTTGGCATGGCGGTGGGGGTTGTGGTCGGCTGTTTGATCGGCGTGCCACTGCGGGTTTACCAAGGCATTGATGCAAGCCAGTTCCACGGCTACTGGGTGTGGTTGCCGGGCATGGTGGTATTGGCCTATGGCGCCAATGCGTTGGAGGAAGTGCTGTTCCGCGGCTTTTTGCAGGGTTACCTGGAGCAACAGGTTTCGCCATTGCGCGCTGCGTTGATCAGCGGCGTGGCCTTTGCAGCCTGCCATGGGTTCCTGGCCTTAAGCGTTACCCAACTGGGCTGGCCGGTGTTGCTGTTCACCCTGCTTGAAGGGTTGGCCTGTGCGCTGGTGCGCATGCGTTACGGCGTACTGCCCGCCGCACTCGCCCACGGCACCGCCATCCTGCTGATCGCCGTGCCCTACATGGCCTGACCTGAAACACAACCAGCACTGTGGGAGCTGGCTTGCCTGCGATAGCGTCGGGTCAGTTGGCATAGTTGTCACTGGAAGGTCGCCATCGCAGGCAAGCCAGCTCCCACAGGTTGACCGCGTTCGGTCTGTGGGAGCCCTACATAGCTCGACTTGAAATACAGTCAAAATGTGGGAGCGGGCTTGCTCGCGAAGACGGTCTGTCAGTCACCTGATGCATGGCTTGATGTGCAACACAACCAAAACTGTGGGAGCTGGCTTGCCTGCGATAGCGTCGGGTCAGTCAGCATCGTTGTCACTGGAAACCAGCCCCCACAATGTTTACAACGGCGGTGTGCGCGGCGGGATCAGGCGTTTGCTGCCGGTGGCTTCATACGCGCTGGCAAAGCTCAGCAGCGCCGAATCATCGTAAGCACGACCGGCAAAGGTCAGGCCGACGGGCATGCCGATGTCGGCCATCACGCCCATCGGCACGGTGACGGTGGGCACGCCGAGGTGGCGGATGGCGAGGTTGCCGTTAGCGACCCACACGCCATTGCTCCAGGCGATGTCGGCACTGGCTTCGTTCACGTCGGCATCTGCCGGGCCTACATCGGCCACGGTCGGGAACAGCACCGCATCGAGCCCAAGCGTGTCCATCCAGTCTTCCAGGTCGATGCGCCGGGTTTGCTCCAGGCCGCGCAAACCGTCCGGCACCGTGCTGATCTCGTTCCACGGCGTGATGCCGCGCTCGGCCATGCGCACGTATTCGTCCATGCCGGCGGCCAGGTCATCTTCGCGGTTGGGCAGGGTGCCCGGGTCGTGCGGGAAGATTTTCGGCCCGTCGACATCCGCCAGGCGGTTGAGCGCCGGGTCGTTGTTGGCGCGCAGGAAGTCATCGAAGGCCCAGGCCGACAGTTCCCACAATTCGTCGTGCAGGAATTCCTTGGAAACCAAGCCACGGGTAAACACGGTTGGCGCGCCAGGGCGATCGCCTTCGCAGTTGGACACCAGCGGGAAATCCACCTCGATCACTTCGGCGCCGGCGGCTTGCAGCGCCTTGCGTGCAGCTTCCCACAGGTCGATCACGCTGGCGCGGGTGTTGATCTTCTGCCCGGTCGGCCCGCCAATGCCGGGCTTTTCGCTGGTGCCCGCCTCGGGGTCGGCATTGATGTACATGCGCGGCACGCCGAAACGTTTACCGGCGAGGGCTTCGCTGCTTACCGCCAAGTCGGCGTAAGACACGGGGCGCACCGACGCTACGCTTGGGATTGGCACCCAGGGCTGCAGGCGCCACAGGTCGCCACGGGTGTCGGAGTCTTCGGCGACCACCACATCCAGCACTTCCAGCAGGTCGGCCATGGTGCGTGCATAGGGCACCACCACGTCCATGGTCGGCGTGAGCGGCCAGTTGCCGCGTACCGAAATCACCCCACGGGACGGTGTGTAGGCGCACAAACCATTGTTGGACGCCGGGCCACGCCCGCTCGACCAGGTTTCTTCAGCCACACCAAAGGCGGCGAAGCTTGCCGCCGTGGCGGTACCCGCGCCGTTGGACGAACCGGAGGCAAATGGTGCAGTCAGGTAGTCGGCGTTGTAAGGGCTTTCGGCACGGCCATACACACCCCGCTGCATCCCGCCATTGGCCATCGGCGGCATATTGGTCTTGCCCAGGCAGATGGCGCCGCCCGCTCGCAAGCGTTCGATGGTGAAGGCGTCGCGCTGCGCAACCAGCTTGGCAAAGGCCGGGCTGCCGGATGCGGCCGTAAGGCCCTTGACCAGGTAGCTGTCCTTGGCGGTATAGGGAATGCCGTCCAATGGCCCCAACGTTTCGCCCCTGGCCCGGCGCGCATCGGACGCTTCGGCTTCTTTGAGGGCTTCAGGGTTGCGCACTACCACGGCGTTCAAGGCGGTGGCGGTCTGCGGGCCGTCATAGGCATCGATCCGCGCCAGGTAGGCGTTTACCAGTTCAACGGCAGTGGTCTGGCCGGTTTCAAGCGCCGCGCGCAGTTGGGCAATGGAGACTTCGGTAACTTGCATCACGTTTTTTTCGCCGCCTTCAAGTGGGAGGTATGGCGGCAGTCTACGGACAGATATTTCACAAAACCAGCGCGGCATGCTCCGCATAGGCGGCGCGCATGACTTGCCACGTCGGCTCGTCAGCCGGAATCAGATGCTCGATACGCAGCGACGTGAGGGTGATGTCCTGGGGCATGCCGAACGTGGTGAAGGTCGACAGAAAGCTCAGCTCGCCCTGGGGTGAGCGGATGCGCGTCAGCGCCAAGGGCGGCATGTGGCCGGGTGGTTCGGTGTGGGTGGGCGTCGGCAGGCTGGCTAATAAAACCGCCAATTCAGGATTGCCCAACGCCTCCCGGCTGGCGCGTTGCCAGGCAAGCGTGCGGATCTCTTCGGCGTTGATCAGGTGGTCGCCAAAGCCGCCGGTTTGCAGCAGCGTGGTCAGCAGGTTCAGCCCGTCTGCCGCATCCGGTTCAAGCCCCAACAATTCAAACAGGACGCCGGTACTCGCATTCGCCGCCAGCACTTGCCATTGGCTGCCGAGCAGAATCGCCGGGGCCGGGTTATTGGCGTGCAACACATGGCTGACGGCTTCGCGAATCGCGGCCATGGCCGGTGAGGCGAGCGGGGTGGCGGTGTAGCGTGGCGCGTAGCCGGCGGCGAGGAACACGCGATTGCACTGCTCAAGCGGCACATCCAGCGCGGTCAGTAAATTGTGCAACGTGCCCGGGCTCGGCTTGGCGCGACCGGTTTCGATGTAACTGAGGTGGCGTTGCGAAACGCCGGTGATCAGCGCCAGGTCCAGCTGGCTCAGCTTGGCGTGGCGACGCAGTTGGCGCAGTTGGTCGCCGGCAGTAGTGTCCATGGCGGGTTCATAACCTGTGAGGTCATTGCGAGGGCCAAGACCTTATCACTATCGTGAGCTTCATTCACTTCAAGGACGAGACCATGCACAGACCCTCTATTGCCCTGGTCGGGTTAGTTGGATTTTCACTCTATACACTGGTGACGATGCTCACCGCCGAGCAATCGCTGCTGGCTTTCGGGCGGCAATTGATGTCGCGGCCGGACACCGCGCAGGTGGTGATCGACCTGTACCTGATGGCGGTGCTGGCGTGTGTGTGGATGTATCGGGATGCGCGCGGGCGCGGGCGGTCAGTCGTGTCTGTGCTGCCGTATTTTGCGCTGACGGCGGTGTTTGTTTCGGTGGGGCCGTTGCTTTATATCGTCGTCAATGGGTTGCGCGATGAATGACCTGCTGGCTATCTACGCAGGCTGTGTGCTGGTGCTGTGCCTGAAAATGTTTGCGATTTCCTGCTATCAGGGTTTTTGGCGGATTCGGCGGCGGGCGTTCACCAACCTTGAAGATGCGGCGTTCTTCAGCCGCATGGCGCAGCCACAAGAATTGCCGCACGTCGTGAGGGCGCAAAGGGCGTGGGCCAATGACCTGGAAAACATCCCGCTGTTTTTTGTGTTGGGCGGATTATGTGTGGCGCTGGGGAGTTCCCAGGATGTCACGGGTTGGCTCTTTGGCGTGTTTACCCTGGCCCGATTGGCGCACACGGTGACGTATCTGGCAGGGCTGCAACCCTGGCGCACGCTGGCCTATGCAGTGGGCGTGGCCTGCCTCTTCGGGCTCGGTGCCCTGGTGGTCTTGAGGCTGAGATGAAATCCCCCATGGCTGAGCAAACTTATTGTGGCAAGCCCGCTCGCCACAAGAAAACCTGGCCATAGGCAAGGGATTAAGGGTTCAGAAACGCCTGGTAATTGTCTTTGGTGATCTGCTGATAAGGAATGGTCAGCTCAGCCACATAGGGTTCCTTCTTGACCATCTTCACCGCCAGATCAATCGAGCCGACGGCCTGGCCTTTGTTGTCCTGATACACCGTCACCAGCAACTGGCCCTTCTTCACCGCGTCCAGCCCCGCTGCGCCGCCATCGCTGCCGGCCACCAGGATATCCTTGCCCGGTTGCATGCCCGCCTGGCTGATCGCCATGGCGGCGCCAATCGCCATTTCATCGGCATTCGCCGCCACGGCATCGATTTTGCGTCCGGACACAATCCAGTTGCTCATCAGGTCAATCGCCTTGCCGCGCTGCCATTCGGCGCTTTGCTCCTCGACAATCTTGATGTCCGGGTAATCCTTGAGCACCGTCTTCACCCCCAGCGTGCGGTTGTGCGTGGCGTTGTTGGACAACAGCCCGAGCATGATCGCTAGGTTGCCCTTGCCGCCCATTTTCTCTGCCAGGTAGCGCATCTGGATTTCCCCGGCCTTGATCTCATCCGAGCCAACATAACCCACGCCCGGCGGCACGTCCTGGAACTCCGGGCGGCGGTTGACGTACACCAGCGGGATCTTGGCCTGCTGGGCATTGACGGTCATTTTCTGCGTGGCCGCCGTGTCCACCGCGTTGACGATAATCGCGTCCATGCCCTGGGCGGTAAAGTTCTGCACCTGATTGAGTTGGCGCACCACATCGCCCTGGGCGTCTTCAAATTGCAGGGTCACGCCGGGTAGCTCCTTGGCGTGGGCCGCCATGTAGTCACGCATCTGTGCGAGGAACACATCGTCGACCTGGGCGATGCTCACGCCGATACGTATATCCGCCCAGGCCCAGGGCGTAACAGCGAGGGTCAGCAGTGCTGCGAGGAGTTGCTTCTTCATGGTTATGCTCCGTTCTTTTTGTTGTTGTAAAAGCAGTGGGATTCACGCCTGGCGCTTGGCCCGCAGTTGCGCCACGGCAGCGGCGAAGTCTGAATAGGGCCAGCGTTCGTCAAGGGCTTGTTGCATTAATTGCTGCCCGGTTTGCGGGGCGAGCCCGTGCAAGGGCGGGTCGGTGTCGAGGTTGGTGGGGAAGGCATAACCGTCGGCCGTACAGGCGATCACCGCTTCGGCATTCAACGCAGGGTTGGCCAGCAACACCGGGTACACCGCGAGCATCATGCGGTCGCGGTCGAGGGCTTCCATGGGCTTGCCGAACGCCGACGAGATTTGCAGCAGGTTGGCCATACGCCGATGGTGGGTCGTGCGGTTGGTACCCGCCGCGTGGAACAGCGCCGGGTTGAAGAACAGCAGGTCGCCCTTGTTCAGCGGCAATTGCACGGCGTGCTGCTGGAAGTAGTCGATAAACTCTGCGCAGCGCCAGGCCAGGTAACCCAGCGGGTATTGCTGGGAGAAGGGCAGCAGTTGGGTCGGCCCGCTTTCCAGCGGCATATCCGAATGGGCCACCGCGCCTTGCAGCGTCAGGTATTGCGACAACAGATGCAGCGGCAGCGGAAAGCGTTCAACCACCTCAGTGGTCTGAAAGCCCAGGTGATAGTCACGGTGCGGCTGTTGCGCCTGCCCGCCAGGGTGGACCACGTTCACTTGCGCGGTCATCTGAAAGCTCGGCCCCAGCCACGCTTCGGCGATCAAACCGAGCAGCGGGTTGGCGTAGTACTCGGCAAACGATTCCGGCGACTGCAGCGCGGCTTTCTGCAGCGAATTCCAGATGCGCCCGTTGCTGCCGGCCTGGGCAAAATGGTCGGAGGCCACGCCTTGCGCAGCCTCATGGGCAAAGATCGCCTCGAATACCTGGCTATGGCGATCGACCACCGCCAGGTCTTCATAGGCCTGGCGCACCACCATCACCCCAGGCCCGTCGCGGAACAGGTGATGCAGCTCATCCATGACGCGCAAGCGCTCGCTGTTGCGTAAAGTGCCGGCCTGATAGATCGGCACATTGCTCACCACCTCGGCACACAGCGGGTAGTCCTCGGCGTTGGTCCGTTGGGCGCAAATACGGCTGAAATCCGCCAGGCGCACCGCCGCGCCGGTCACGAACGCCGACATCACACACCTCCCGGCAGGCTCAGCGCCTGGTGCGGTTGCGGGCTGCCGCTGTCGGTGCAGCCGACCACGCCTTGCTCCAGGTCGATCACCGAGCCGGTCATCATCCCGGCTTCACGCGAGAGCAAAAACGCCACGCTTTGCGCCACTTCTTCGGGCTTGAGCAGCCGCCCGAACGGCTGCGCGCGCTCGGCCTCGGCCAGCCAGCCGTCCTGCGCGCCGTGGTATTGGCGCTGGATCTGATCCTCGTGAGGCGTGTCCATCCAGCCGATATTCAGGCCATTCACGCGGATGCGATTACGCAATGCGCTGAACGCCACGTTCTTGGTCAAAATCGCCAGCGCGCCCTTGGACGCCGCATAGGCGCTCAAAAACGATTGCCCGCCATGCCCGGTGATGCTCTGGATATTCACCACCGCGCCTTCCACGCCGGTGCTGATCATCAGCTTGAGTGCTTCCTGCATCAGAAAAAACGGCGCCCGCACGTTCACCGCAAACAGCCGGTCAAACAGCTCGGGCGAGGTGTCGAGAATAGTGCCGCGATCCGACATGCCGGCGCAGTTCACCAGCCCGTGCAAGGTGCCGAAGTGGGTGCGTGCTGCGTCGATGATCGCACGGCAATCCTCGACGTTTTCCAGGTCGGCCTCGACAAAAAATGCCTGGCAATCGAGCTGTGCCAGTTGCCGGACCTGCTCTTCGCCCTCGGCGCGGCGGCGCCCGCAGACGATCAGCCCGGCAGCGCCACGCTGCGCCAGGGTATGTGCCACGGCAGCGCCCAGCCCCTGAGTGCTGCCGGTGACAACAAAATATTGGCCGTTGAATGCGCTGGCGAGATCGGTGTGAGGCATGCGGTTCTCCTGAAATTGTTGTTGTTTTATCGACCCGGCTCGACGCCGGGCAAAACTGAGACTAGCATTGCAAAACCTCAGTAACGCCCAAAAAAGACCTCAAAAACACCTCAGGCGAACCGCATGCTCGAACGCGCAAAACACTTCTCCATCAAGCAGCTCGCGACCCAGGCCGGCGTGAGCAAAGCCACGGTCGACCGCGTGTTGCACCAGCGCGGCAGCGTGCATGCGCAGACCACCCGGCGCATCGAGCAGGCGCTGGATGAGTTGGAGGCCCAGGAAAAAAACGGTCTGGCGGTGGGGCGCACGTTTCACGTCGATGTGATCATGCACACACCCCAGCGCTTCAGCGCGGCGGTGCAGGCGGCGATCACCGCGCAATTGGGCAGCTTGGCGCCGTTTCGCATCGCGCCGCGTTTTCACCTGTTTGAAGAAATCGAACCCCAGGCCATGCATGACCAATTACTGCGCTGCCTCGACACCGGCAGCCAGGGCGTGGTGCTTAAAGCGGCGGATGAGCCGGCGGTGAATCAGGCCGTCAAGCAGCTGATCGCGGCCGGCATTCCCGTGGTAACCCTGGTCACCGACCTGCCGCAAAGCGAGCGCATCGGTTATGTAGGCATGGACAACCGCACCGCCGGCCAAACCGCGGCCTACCTGATGTCGCGCTGGCTGCCGGCGCAACCCCAGGACGTAGCGGTGGTGATCGGCAGCGAACTGTTCCGTGGCGAAGAAGAGCGCGAGATGGGCTTTCGCGCCTGGCTGCGTGGGCGTGCCCCGCACCTGCGGGTGCTGGATATCAGCGGCGGCTATGGCGTGTACGACCGCACGTTTGAGCGCGTCACCCAGGCCCTCAAGCAACACCCCGAACTCAAGGCGGTGTACAGCGTCGGCGGCGGTAACCGCGCGATTGTCGATGCCTTCACCGCGCTCGAGCGCCCGCTGGAAGTGTTTATCGGCCATGACCTGGACGAAGAAAATCGCCAGCTGCTGCTGGAAGAAAAAGTCGCCGCGATCATCGACCACAACCTGCAGATCGATGCCCGCAGCGTGTTTTTGCACATCCTGCAACACCACCGGCTATGGAAAGCCGGGCCGATTGCGCCGTCACAGGTGCAGATCGTGACACCGTTCAACCTGCCGGACTGAAGCTCCCTCAATAACAACGCCAGGAGTTCGACCATGCTACGTATTGCCGTTTTAGGTGCCGGGCGCATCGCCAAAATCCACGCCGCCAACGTCGCCGCTCACCCCAACGCCACGCTGGTGCTGGTGGCCGACCCCTGGCACGAAGGTGTCGACGCGCTCAGCACACAATTGGGCTGCGAAGCGGCCTATGACTGCGCCGCCGTGCTTGCCCGCCAAGACATTGATGCCGTGGTGATCGGCACGCCCACCGACACCCATATCGACTTGCTGCTGGCAGCGGTGGCCGCAGGCAAGGCGGTGCTGTGCGAAAAGCCTATCGACCTGGATATCGCCAAGGCCCGCAGCGCCGCCCAAGCCGTCGAACGCCTGGGCGGCAAGGTGATGCTCGGTTTCAACCGACGTTTTGACCCCGACATGCTGCGCCTGCGCCAAGCGCTGGACGCCGGCCAGATCGGCGCCGTGCGCCAGGTGATCATCACCAGCCGCGACCCCGGCCTGGCGCCGCGTGACTACCTGGAACACTCCGGTGGCATCCTGCGCGACATGACCATCCATGACTTCGACACCGCCCGCCACCTGCTCGGCGAGGAGCCGGTGCAAGTCAGTGCCTTCGCCAGCCGCTTGGTGGACCCGAGCCTGGCCGACATCGACGACTACGACAGTGTGATGGTGCTGCTGCGCACGGCCTCCGGCAAGCAATGCCACATCAACTGCTGTCGCCAGGCGGTGTACGGCTATGACCAGCGCGTGGAAGTGTCCGGCGCCACGGGCGTGCTGCTCACCGACAACCACCGCCCCAGCACGTTGCGCCATTGGAGTGCCGACCACACCGAAGCGCTGGAGCCGTTGCAGCACTTTTTCCTCGAGCGTTACGCGGATGCTTATCGCAATGAGCTAACACAGTTTATTGACGCGCTGAACGCTGGCCGAGAGCTACCGACCAGCGTGCGTGATGGCCTGTATGCCTTGCACCTGGCCGATAGTGCATTGGAGTCGGTGAAGACCGGGCGCAGCGTAGCGGTGCATTACGACCTTTAGCCGAACGTGCCGGTCTGGTCCACCAGACGAATGCTGTCGCGCCCGCCACGCTTGGTTTCGTAGAGCGTGGTGTCGCCTTGTTCGATCAGCGCGGCCAGGCTTGCCGGTGGTTGGTCGAACAGGTTGGCGCCGATGCTCAAGGTCACCGGCGCCGGCGTGGTAAAGGTTTCAGCGGCGACTTGCTGG
Source organism: Pseudomonas sp. PA-6-3C (assembly GCF_021605825.1). NCBI lineage: Bacteria > Pseudomonadati > Pseudomonadota > Gammaproteobacteria > Pseudomonadales > Pseudomonadaceae > Pseudomonas > Pseudomonas sp. PA-6-3C. The sequence goes on along the minus strand of NZ_WKDV01000026.1, from coordinate 39,240 downwards.
AACTGTTCACGCAAGCGGCTGCCCAGCTCGACAATCTGCTGGGTCGAGGTGTTGTTCAGTAGAATCAAAAACTCGTCCCCACCCAGGCGCGCAGCTAACGCACTTTGGGGTACGACGCTGCGGATCATCTCGCTGAGGGCGATGAGCAAACGGTCGCCGGCGGTATGGCCGTAGAGGTCGTTGACCCCTTTGAAGTTGTCGATATCGATCAACAGCACGGCGCCTGGCTGGGCCGACGAGACTTGCGCCAACAGGCGGGGCGCTTGCAGGTCAAGGGCGCGGCGGTTGAAGAGCGCAGTGAGTGGGTCGCGGGCCGCCAGCCGCGCGATGTGCTGCTCGCGGCGGTAGCGTTCGGAGCCGGTCATCGACAGCGCGATCAACATGATCGCCATCGCACCTTCCACCAGGGACACCTGGATGATTTCGCCCTTGAAGGCAGCCAGGTCAATCAGTGTGCCGGGGATCATCACTGACAACGCTTTGGCTACATAAAACGCGCCATGGATCAGCAGCACATAGCGCAACTGCACCGCGCCGATGCTGAGTGATTTGCCGTGCGGGCGCAGCAAAAAGCTGGCGCGCAGAGTCGGCGCTGCCACCAGCAGCGACTGCACCGCCAGCATGGCTTTGGACCATGGGAGCTCGGCTGGAAGCATCAGCATTCCCAGCCACACCAGCAGCATCAACAGCCATAGCGGTGAAAGGCGCGCCTGGGTAAAACGCGCCACGCCGAGCAGGAACAGAAAGTGCGCAGTCACCAGCAAGCCGTTGGCGAACCAGATGCCGATCATTAACAGGCCACTGCCGCGCAGCAACGCCAGGGTGGAGCCGACGCTGATGGTCGCAAAACCTGCGGCCCAGAACAGCAGGGAAGCCTCGCGTACGCTGCGCCATTCAATGGCCAGATACAACGCGGCAGCGGCGGCTAGCGCGATGGTCAGAATCAGAATCGTAGGAGGGTCGAGCGTCATGTCGTGCCGGGCTGCCTGGGTGTGCGCTTGAAAATCGGGATTGTAAGCGCACACGCAGGTTTTTCAGAGCATTCCGGCTAATAGCACACGGCCAGCCGATAATCGGCGGGTCAGACGCCTTTGGTCGAAGGCAGCAATATCGTGAGGATGCCCGCCAGCGGCAGGAACGAGCAGATCTTATACACGTACTCAATGCCGTGGTTGTCAGCGAGCAAGCCCAGCAGCGCAGCACCAATGCCGCTGAAGCCGAACATCAGGCCGAAGAAGATACCGGCGATCATGCCCACATTGCCCGGCACCAGTTCCTGGGCGAAGACCACGATGGCCGAGAAGGCCGAGGCGATGATAAAGCCGATGACCACGCTGAGTACGGCGGTCCAGAACAGGTCGACGTAGGGCAGGGCCAGGGTGAAGGGCGCCGCGCCGAGGATCGAGAACCAGATGACTTTCTTGCGCCCGATCTTGTCGCCAATCGGGCCACCGGCGAAGGTGCCCACGGCCACCGCGCCAAGGAACAGGAACAGGTACATCTGCGAACTGGCCACCGACAGCTGGAACTTCTCGATCAGGTAGAACGTGAAGTAGCTGGTCAGGCTGGTCATGTAGAAGTATTTGGAGAACACCAGCAGCGCCAGCACCACCAGGGCAAAGGTCACGCGGCCTTTGGACAGGCCATGAGTGGCCTTGCCGCCTTGCTTGAGCTTGAACAGGTTGAGGTGGTTGCGGTACCAGCGGCTCAGGCCGTACAGCACCAGAATCGCAAACACGGCGAACAGCCCGAACCAGGCGATATGGCTCTGGCCGTAAGGAATGATGATCGCCGCCGCCAGCAATGGGCCGAAGGCGCTGCCGGTGTTGCCGCCGACCTGGAAGGTCGATTGCGCCAGGCCATAACGCCCACCGGAGGCCAGGCGTGCGACGCGCGAGGTTTCCGGGTGAAAGGTCGACGAGCCGACGCCCACCAGGGCCGCCGCCAGCAAAATCGCCGGGAAGGTGCCGACAAACGCCAGCATCAGAATGCCGATCAAGGTGCACACCATGCCGGCCGGCAACAGCCAGGGCTTGGGGTGGCGGTCGGTGTGGTAGCCGATCCAGGGTTGCAGCAGCGAGGCGGTCAATTGGAAGGTCAGGGTGATCAGGCCCACTTGGGTGAAACTCAGCCCGTAGTTGGCCTTGAGCATCGGGTAGATCGAGGGCAGCACGGCCTGGATCAGGTCATTGATCAGGTGGGCCAAGGCGCAGGCGCCGAGGACGCGCATAACCAAGGGGCTCACTTGGGGTGTAGTGGTTGCAGCGGCGGGTGACGCGGTAACGGTCGTCATGCAGGCATTCCATACAGGGCAGCAAACTGAGGTGGCGAGTACTTGAGCCCGGCACCCATTTCTAATTGTTTCGGCGGTTATGCTAAATTCGGTGCCAATGCCTGTCTCACGAAATTCGGGAGGCAACTGTCGCAAAAAGGGCGAAATGATCAAACCACTGAATGAATTTTTGCAGGAAATCGACGCAGGCGACTGGGCTGTCATCAGTTCCGCTACCGATTACCCCGAAAACTGGGTGATCCCCGAGCATAGCCACGAAAAGCACCAGTTACTCTACGCCATCGAGGGCGTGATGGTGGTGCACTCGGCGCACAACCAATGGACGGTGCCGTCCAATCGTGGCTTCTGGATGCCTTGCGGGCAAGTCCACTCGCTGCGCTGTGTCGGCCCGTTGAAAATGCGCAGTGTGTTTGTGCGCCCCGATGCGTTCCCGAACCTGCCGACCGAGACCAAGGCGGTGAGCGTTTCACCGTTGCTCAGTGAGCTGATCAAGGCGTCGGTGAGTTTGAAACCGCCGTATGCCGAGGACTCACGCGATGCGCGGATCATGCACCTGATCCTCGATGAGCTGGCGATTCTGCCGGCCTTGCCGCTGTCGTTGCCGCAGCCCGGCGACCCGCGTGTCAACCGGATTTGCCTGGCGCTGCAGCAGGATCCCGGGGATGCGTCGACGGTGGAGGATTGGAGTGGGCGCCTTGAGCTGGACCAGAAGACCATCCAGCGTCTGTTTCGCAAGGAAACCGGGTTGACCTTTGGCCAATGGCGCCAGCAGGCGCGCTTGCTGCTGGCGCTGGAGCGGATTGCGGTGGGGCAGAAGATTATCGATGTTGCCATCGAACTGGGCTACGAGAGCCCGAGCGCCTTTACCAGCATGTTCAAGAAACAGTTTGGCAAGACGCCGAGTCAGTTTTTCAGGTAGGGCGGCTGGCCATCAACCCCGGCGCTGAGTGCCGCGCGGCCAGGCCTGCCAGCAGCGCAGCTACCCCCAGCGTGGCTGCGCTCAGTTCAAAGGTGGCCTGATAACCGCTGTGGTCGAACGCCACGCCACCGACAGTGGCACCGGCAGTAATCGCCAATTGAATGATTGCCACCATTAATCCACCGCCGGCCTCGGCATCGTCCGGCAACACGTGCGCCAGCCAGGTCCACCAACCCACCGGCGCGGCGGTAGCCACGAAACCCCAGCAACCGAGTAACACGGCTGTGGTGATCGGCGAGCCGCCGAAGGCCACCAGGGCCACGGCGATCAACGCCATGATCAATGGAATGGCAATCAGCACAGGATACAGGCGGTTTTTCAGCACGCGCTCTATCAGCACAGTGCCCGCCAGCCCGGCCAGGCCGAGCACCAACAGCAGCAACGAGAGTGTGGAGGTACTGACCCGCGTGGCGCTTTCCAGAAACGGACGCAGGTAAGTGAACAGCATGAACTGGCCCATGAAAAAGCCGCTGATGGCGAGCATGCCCAGGGCCACAGGCGTCTGTTTGAACAAGCGCAGCACGTTGCCAGTCTTGGCCTGGCCTTGCACCTTGATCGCGGGCAAGCTGAACAGCAGCCATAGGCCAGCCGCTACCGCCACCGGCACGACGCAGAAAAATGCGCCACGCCAACCGATCAGTGCGCCGAGAAAACTGCCCAAGGGCGCCGCGATCACTGTCGCCAGTGCGTTGCCGCCATTCACGATCGCCAACGCGCGCGGTACTTGGGCCGTGGGCACCAGGCGCATGGCGGTCGCCGCCGACAGCGACCAGAAACCGCCGATGGCCACGCCGATCAGCGCGCGACCGAGCATGAACGTCAGGTAGTTCGGCGCCAGCGCCACCACGGTTCCAGACAGGATCATCAGGACGGTCAACGCCAACAGCAGACGCTTGCGCTCAACCCGCGCAGCGACGGCAGCGATGACCAGGCTGGTGAGCAAGGCGAACAGACCGGACACCGAGATGCCTTGGCCGGCCTGGCCTTCGGAAATCTGCAGGTCGGCGGCCAACGGCGTCAGCAGGCTTACCGGCATGAACTCAGAGGCCACCAGTGCGAACGCCGCCAACGACATCGCAAACACCGCGGCCCAGCTATGCATCTGTGATTTATCGGACATTATTTCAAGTGGCCTTTGAAGAAAGTGGCGAGTCTGTCGAAAGGGATCAGATCGACCCGGTCGTAAAGATCGACATGGCCTGCGCCCGGGATAATCAGCAGTTCCTTGGGCTCGGCCGCGCGTTGGTAGGCGTCTTCACTGAATTCACGTGAGTGCGCGTCGGCGCCGGCGATCAATAACAGCGGGCGAGGGGATAGCGTCTCGATATCGTTGAAGGGGTAGAAGTTCAGGAACTTCACATTACTGGTCAGGGTCGGCCGCGTGGTGGTTTGCGGTGAGCCGCCGACGGGTGTGAATTCGCCGCGCGCCGTACGGTAGAAATCGTAAAACTCATCACCCACCGCATCGCCGGTGAGGGTGGCTGGCGTGCCGCCGGTGTAGACGGTCTCGCCGCCCTGGAATTCCACATAACGCTGGTTGGCGGCCTGGCGCAGCAGCTGCTGACGTTGCGCCAGCGTCACGCTATGTTTGAGGCCATTGCGGTTGGCCGCACCCATGTCGTACATGCTCACGGTAGCGATTGCCTTAAAGCGTGGGTCAATCTTCGCGGCGGCAATGGCGAAGCTGCCACTGCCGCAAATACCGATCACACCGATGCGCTCGCGATCAACTTGCGGGCGGGTACCGAGGAAATCCACGGCAGCGCTGAAGTCCTCGACGTAGAGGTCGGGCAGCACCGCATTGCGTGGTGAGCCTGCGCTATCGCCCCAGAATGACAAGTCTAGAGACAAGGTGACGAAGCCTTGTTCGGCCATTTTGGTGGCGTAGAGGTCTGCGCTCTGCTCTTTGACGGCGCCCATCGGGTGCCCAACCACAAGGGCTGGGTTTTTTGCGCCGGGGGCGAGGTTTTTCGGCATGAACAAATGGCCCGCCACCGCCATGCCGTACTGGTTGTTGAAGGTGACGTTTTGCACCGTCACTTTGTCGCTTTTGTAGAAGTTGTCAGCACCGTTGGACATATCGGCTCCCAATGAAGAAAAAGACGTCAGCAGCACGCTCAGGGCGAGCAAAAGGCTTTTCATGGCGTGATCCCGGATAAGGTTGGTCCGCGCATTTTCCCGGCATGGACCGGCGTTCTGTAGTGCGTTCCAGTGGATTACTTGCCTGATCCTCTGAGTCTTGTGGGTTGTCGGTGACACTTGCTTGGTGTGCGCGGTACAGTTCGGTCACGCGTTAAAAGAGCCTTTTATGACGATTAATCCATTGCCCCTGGACGCCTTGATCCAGGCGATCAACGCGCAGGTCACGGCGCCCGGCGATTACCCCATGCCAGTCCCGGGCCTGGGCTTTTATCGGCGTGAGCAGCCGGCAGCGCCGGTGGTGTGCATGGTCGAGCCGTGCGTCGTGCTGGTCGCCCAGGGTGAAAAACAACTGTGGGTCGGCGGTGAAGGCTACCCCTATGACCCGACGCGGTTTCTGCTGACGTCTTTGGATATCCCGGCCAACTCCGAAGTGCTGGTTGCCAGCCCGGCCCGGCCCTGCCTGGGCCTGACCTACAAACTGGACCTGCGCATCCTCGCCGAGCTGATCGCCCAGAGTGAGTTGCCGCCCACTCGGGAGCGGGCAGTGATGAAAGGGGTGGGAATCGGCACGGTCACCGAAGGCATGCTGGCAGCGTTCGCACGCTTGGTCGCTTTGCTGGACGAACCCGAGGCGATCCCGGTACTCGCGCCGTTGATTCAGCGTGAAATCCATTACCGGCTGTTAAAGACCGACCAGGCCGGGCGCCTGCGCAGGATCTGCGCCGTTGACGGGCAGGGCTATCGGATCGCCAAGGCGATCGATTGGCTGAAGCTCAATTACACCGCGCCGTTGCGGGTGGAGGAATTGGCTGCGCGGGTGCAGATGAGCGCTGCCACCTTTCATCATCACTTTCGTCACCTGACCGCGATGAGCCCTTTGCAGTATCAGAAATGGCTGCGCTTGAATGAAGCGCGGCGCTTGATGCTCAACGAACATCAAGACGTGTCCAGTGCGGCGTTCAAGGTGGGTTATGAAAGCCCGTCACAGTTCAGTCGCGAGTACAGCCGGCTGTTCGGTGTGCCACCCAAGCGCGATATGGCCGCCTTGCGCGGCAAGCTCACTGATCAACCGAGCTCAAGTTAGCGAAAAAAATACAGCCAATCAGCCGCGCAAACAGGCTCAGGGTTTCCGGCAGGTTGGGGTCTTCAAACAGCATCGCGCGCGAATCCAGCGCGCACAATGCGCCGAACAGGCGCCCATCAGGCAGGAAGATCGGCGCACCGGCGTAGCTTTCGATGGCGAACTGCTTGACCACCGGGCGCGCGGCGAAGCGGCCGTTGTGGCTGATCTGCGGGATGAACAGGGTCTGCGGGTTAATGCAGAACTCACTGCACAGTGTGGTTTCGAGGTCGAGTACGTCGTCGACATGAATGCCCATGTCGGCCGTGTCGTGCACCGAGCAGACGACCCACTCAAGGTCAGTGAATTTGGCGATGCCGGCAAAGCGCATGCCGGTCAAGCGGGTAACCAGTTGCAGGATGCTGGTGGTGGCTTCTATTTCGGCGATGGCAGCGCGTTCGTCGGCGCTGAGTAGCGAGTGTGCTGCGGTGACGCTTGGAACCATGCTTAGGCACTCCAAAGGCATGGCGGCAGGGGCCGCCACACCAGGTCAGTAGTCAGTTGATGCGTGGGTGCTGCTGCACCAGGTTCTGGCGCTTGGCTTCCAGTTCGGCAATCTGAGTGTCGATGTCTTCGATCTTCTGCTCGATATTGTCGTGGTGCTCTTGCAGTATTTCCTTGGCTTCTGCCATGTCCGAGGCCGCAGGCGCGGCGCCGCGCAGTGGCTTGTTGGCGGTTTCCTTCATGGTCAGGCCGGTGATCAGGCCGACCACGGCAAACACCATCAGGTAGTAGGCGGGCATGAACAGGTCGTTGGTGCTTTCCACCAGCCACGCCACGGCGGTGGGGGTGACACCGGCGATCAATACCGAGACGTTGAACGCACTGGCCAGCGCGCTGTAGCGCAGGTGCGTGGGGAACATCGCCGGCAGGGTCGAGGCCATCACACCGATAAAGAAGTTGAGGACCACCGCCAGGATCAGCAGGCCGGCGAAGATCAGGCCGATCTTGCCGCTGGTGATCAGCATGAACGCCGGAATGGACAGGAACAGCAGGCCCACGCTGCCGGCGATGATGAAGGGCTTGCGGCCGATCTTGTCACTGACAAAGCCGATAAATGGCTGCACGAACAGCATGCCGACCATGATCGCGATGATGATCAGTACGCCGCTGTTTTCTTTGTAATGCAGGTTGTGCGACAGGTAGCTGGGCATATACGTGAGCAGCATGTAGTACGTCACGTTGGTGGCCGCGACGATACCGATGCAGGTCAGCAGGCTGCGCCAATGCTGGGTCGCGACTTCCTTGAACGAGACTTTGGGGCCGTGGGTCAGGCCCTGGCGGTCGCCTTGTTCGAGCTTGTCCATGTGCTGCTGGAAGGCCGGGGTTTCTTCCAGCGCGTGACGCAGGTACAGGCCGATGATGCCCAGGGGCAGGGCGAGGAAGAACGGCAGGCGCCAGCCCCAGGCCTCGAAGTCAGCTTCACCGAGGATCGTCGAGATCAGTACCACGACGCCGGCACCGAGCACAAAACCGGCGATGGAGCCGAAGTCCAGCCAGCTGCCAAGGAACCCGCGTTTACGGTCCGGTGCATATTCGGCGACAAAGATCGAGGCGCCGGTGTATTCACCGCCCACCGAGAAGCCCTGGGCCATTTTGCACAACAGCAGCAGGATCGGCGCCCAGATGCCTATCGAGGCGTAGCCGGGGATCAGGCCGATGGCGAAGGTGCTCAGGGACATGATCACGATGGTGGCGGCCAATACTTTCTGCCGCCCGTATTTGTCACCCAGGGCACCGAAGAACAGGCCGCCCAGCGGGCGAATCAGGAAGGGCACGGAGAAGGTACCCAAGGCAGCGATCATTTGTACGCTGGGCGAGGCGTCGGGGAAGAACACCTTGCCGAGCACATAGGCGACGAACCCGTAGACACCAAAGTCGAACCACTCCATGGCGTTACCCAGTGCGGCGGCGGTGATCGCCTTGCGCACCTTGGTATCGTCGACGATGGTGATGTCTTTCAAACCGATGGGTTTGACGCTTTTCTTACGTAATTTCATGCGGGTCACTCTAAAACTGAACAGGGGAGGTGCCATCGTTGCGATGGCACCGCTCTGTCAGTTCAGATACAAGCCGACATGAAATAATTCACCTCTATTTGCGTTTTTTTGCTGATGCGTTGAACTTCATGGCATCAACAAGGAATTATGCGCATGCCTGACACCCTCTCACGGCTGATCTACCGCAAGCCCGAAGCCAACGATGTGCAGCGATTGTTCGCGATCTTCGGTGACCCGCAGACAAATATGTTCAACCCTGCAGGGCCGATGGCCAGCCTGGAGCACGCCCAGCGTGTGCTCAACCATTGGCTCGAACAGTGGGCCGCCCAGGGTTATGGCTGGTGGGCGATCGCCCGTAAGGAGCCGCCTGGGCACCTCATTGGCTTTGGCGGCATAGCGCCGCTTAATTACCTGACCGAGCGGCGCATCAACCTGGGTTATCGCTTCGCCGTGGAGGCGTGGGGGCAGGGCTACGCCACCGAGCTGGGTCGGGATGCGCTGGCGCTGGCCTTCCAAACACTGAATCTGCCGGAGGTTTTCGGCCTGGTGCGACCCGATCATGCGGCTTCGATCCGTGTGTTGGAAAAGCTAGGCATGCAGCCCTACGGCCTGCTCGACGATGTACCGGGCAAGGCGCCTAGCCGGGTGTTTCGCGTTTGTCATCCTACAACCGCTTTGAACTGATTGTTTATACGCCCAAGTAATACCTGAAGAAACGGCAATCTTTCAGATTGACACCGCCAAGGCGCCCGGCTATAAAAGTCGCAGTTGTACGACGACATATGACGTTACATATGTCCTATCTAACAAAAATAAAAAGTGATGCCATGAATTTGAATGAGCCCATCAACGCCCACCGCGTCGGCCAGGCCGTCGGCAACTATCGCTGGACCATCTGCGCGATGTTGTTCTTTGCCACCACCGTCAATTACCTCGACCGCCAAGTGCTCAGCCTCTTGGCGCCGCAACTGTCGACGCAATTTGGCTGGAGCAACACCGATTACGCCAACATCGCTGCGGTGTTCCAGTTCGTTTATGCGATTGCCATGCTGTTTGCCGGGCGGTTTGTCGACAAGATCGGCACCAAGGCGGCCTATGTGGTGGCGATTGCCATCTGGTCCACCGGCGCGATCATGCATGCGTTCTCGGTGCCGATGGGCGCGGGGATTGCCTCGCTCAGCGCCGCCATCGGCCTGGCGGTGATCCCGGTGTCGATTGCTGGCTTTATGCTCTCCCGCGCCGTGCTGGCGATTGGCGAGGCGGGCAACTTCCCCATCGCGATCAAGGCTACTGCGGAATATTTCCCGAAAAAAGAACGCTCCCTGGCCACCGGCATCTTCAACTCCGGCGCCAACGTGGGTGCAATCCTCGCGCCGATCTGTGTGCCGCTGATTGCCGGCATGTGGGGCTGGGAAGCCGCGTTTATCGTGATCGGCATGCTCGGGTTTGTGTGGGTGGCGGTGTGGTCGATGCTCTATGAGAAACCGGAGCAGCAAAAGCGCTTGTCCGCCGAAGAACTCGCCTACATTCGCAGTGACCAGACCGTACAGCCTTTCGCGCCTGAGCCTGTGGGGGCGACGCCGAAAAAAGTCTCGTGGTTCAAGCTGCTGACCTACCGCCAGACCTGGGCGTTCGCCTTCGGCAAGTTCATGACCGACGGCGTGTGGTGGTTTTTCCTGTTCTGGCTGCCCACGTACCTGTCGGCGCAATACAACATGAAAGGCGCGGATATCGTGATGCCGTTGGCCGTGCTGTACAGCATGACCATGGTCGGCAGTATCGGCGGCGGCTGGTTCCCCAGCTACTTTATGGCGCGCGGTGATGCCCCGTATGACGGCCGCATGAAAGCCATGCTGGTGATCGCGCTGTTCCCTCTGGTGGTGCTGTTGGCGCAACCGTTCGGTTACCTGAGCTTCTGGGTGCCGGTGTTGTTGATCGGCGTGGGCGCCTCGGCGCACCAGGCGTGGTCGTGCAACATTTTCACTACCGTGTCGGATATGTTCCCGCAAAAAACCGTGGCATCGGTGGTCGGCATCGGCGGTATGGCGGGCGGCCTGGGCGGCGTAGTGATGACCAAGATCGGTGGCTGGGTGTTCGACTACTACAAGTCCATCAACGACATTCACACCGGCTATATGATCATGTTTGCGATCTGTGCCCTGGCCTACCTCGTGGCGTGGAGCGTGATGAAGGCGCTGGTGCCGCGGCATAAGGAAATCACTGACCTGTAAACCCGTCCCCTGTGGCGAGGGCGCTTGCTCCCGTTGGACTGCGTAGCAGTCCCATGCTCTTGAAGCAAAGAGCAGGGGCCGCTTCGCAGCCCAGCGGGAGCAAGCTCCCTCGCCACAGTGACAAGGTTCAACGGCGGTTACCGATTGCGTGTCACCCGCCAAACGGTGTTGGCCAAGTCGTCAGCAATGATCAGCGCACCTTTGGGGTCGACCGTCACGCCCACCGGGCGGCCACGGGTCTTGCCGTCGTCGCCACGGAAACCGGTGGCGAAATCAATCGGTTCGCCAGTCGGCTTGCCGTTGCTGAACGGTACGAAGATCACCTTGTAGCCCACCGGGTTGTCGCGGTTCCAGCTGCCGTGTTCGCCGACAAACACGCCGTCGGCGAATTGTTCACCCATGGCCGGTATCGAAAAATCCACGCCGAGTGCCGCAACATGCGAGCCCAGGCTGTAATCCGGCTTGATCGCGGCCGCCACTTTCAGTGGGTTCTGCGGTTGCGCGCGGGGGTCGACGTTCTGGCCCCAGTAGCTGTAGGGCCAGCCGTAGAAGGCGCCTTCGCGCACTGAGGTGAGGTAGTCCGGCACCAGGTCGGGGCCGAGTTCATCGCGTTCGTTGACCACCGTCCACAATTGCCCCGAGCCCGGCTGAATGGTCAGTGCGGTCGGGTTGCGCAGGCCGGTGGCGTAGGGCTTGTGCGCGCCGCTGGCTGCGTCGATCTGCCAGACCATGGCGCGGTCGATCTCCACTTCCATGCCGCGCTCGGTGATGTTGCTGTTGGAGCCAATGCCCACATAGAGCTGGCGCCCGTCTTCGCTGATGGCCAGGGATTTGGTCCAGTGATGGTTGATCTGCGCCGGCAGGTCGGTGATTTTGGTCGGCGCGCCGCTGGCTTTGGTCTGGCCGTCGGTATAGTCGAAGCGCACCAGGGCATCCTGGTTGGCCACGTACAGCTTGCCGTCGGCGAAAGCCAGGCCATAGGGCGCGTTGAGGTTGTCGGCAAACACGGTCTTGAGCTCGTAGTTGCCGTCACCGTCGGCATCGCGCAGCAACGTGATGCGGTTACCGCTCTTGACCTTGGTGTTGCCCTGGGCCTTGATCACGCTGGCGATTACGTCCTTGGGCTTGAGTTTGGCCGCACTGCCGCCACGGCCTTCGGCAACGAGAATATCGCCGTTGGGCAGCACCAGCGTCTGGCGTGGAATGGCCAGGTCGGTGGCGATGGCCGTGACGCTGTAGCCTTGCGGCACCGTGGGTTTTTGCTCGCCCCAGGGTGTCGGCTCGGCAATCTTCATGCTCGGCAGCAGGCTGCTTTGTTGCTCGGGCAGTTTGGGATCGGGACCGCGTGCCTGGGTTTTGTCGCCGGCGTCGCCACACGCGCTCAGCAACAGCGCTGCGCTCAGCAAGGTCAGCGTATTGAGTGGGTTCATTTGGCAGCTCCCGAGCGCAGGTTGGTCAGGCCGACCCATGTGGCAACAATCGCCAGAACCGTCACGATCACCGACAGTACCAGGCCAACAGGCATCATGGCGTAGGCGTCCTTGGCATGTTGGAAGGCGTTGACCAGCCCGAGTCCCCAGGTGATCAGTAACAGCAGGAAGTACGCGGCGGGGCGTCCGCCTTTATGCTCGGCGCGCACCAGGTTGACCAGCGCGAACAACAATGCAAAGCCACAAAACACTAAGGCACCGGCGATCAGCCAGGACGCGAAGTTGGCCCATTGGATCTGATAGGTCTGGCCGTAGGCGATGTCACTGAGCAACGTGCCCAGAAACAACGGCACGGTGCCGGCCAACAGGGTCGAGTGCAGCGGGCCAGGCCTGACGAGTGGGTAGGCGGGAAGGGTGGTCATGGGGTCGCGGCTCCTTGTTTTATCCAACGCCCCGGGGCGGGGCAGCGCATAGGGAAGGAGCGTAGAGCCTGGCGGATAGTTCAGCGCAATTCGTGTCGAAATATTATTTCAGGGTTTGACAGCGCCTCAACGGGTCCACACATAGCGCACCTCTTCCAGCGTCACGCCACCGCGCACCAGCGTGCGACGGCTACCCGGGTCTTCAGTGCCGCCAAAGCGTGTATAGAAACGTACGGCTCTTTGGTTGGCGGCTAAAACCCATAAGGAAATGCGTTTATAACCCTGTTCAACCAAACGTTGGAAACCCGCCTGCCACAATTGCGCGCCGATGCCGTGACCCCAGTAGTCCGCCAACACGTAGATAGCCATGACCTCTCCCGATGCGACCTCAGGCGTGTCCGTATCCCGGCAAAGGCCCAGCGACAGCCAGCCGATAACGTTGCCATCCACTTCGGCGACTAATACGCCAGCGTCTTGGCTTTCAATCAAGCGCGCCCAGTTAGCCTCTTTCTGCGGCAGTGTTGTGCTCAGCGAGGCCAGAAAATCTGCTGGCATCAGGTCTACATAAGCCTGTTGCCAACTGCTCACATGCACCTGAGCGATGTGCTTGGCGTCCTTGGGCAATGCATCGCGAATCATAACCATCCCTTGTCGTTAATTTGTCGAAACCAGGGTGCCCATTCACTGTTACAGAATAGGTTCTCATTATGCAGAACCCTGAAAACTGGCATGCTTCAGGGCCTGACAAAAGGAACCCTGTCCATGCCAACCCTGCACCTGCTGTGCGGCAAGATCGCCTCCGGCAAATCCACCCTGGCCAACACTTTGGCCGCTGAACACGCCGCCATCCTGTTGAGCGAAGACCATTGGCTCGCCACACTTTACCCAGGCGAAGTCCTCTCGATTGCCGATTACGTGAGCTGCGCCCAGCGTATTCGAGGTGTGCTCGGGCCGTTGGTGATCAACGTGCTGCAATCGGGCATCAACGTGGTGTTGGACTTCCCAGCCAATACGCTGGCTAATCGCGAGTGGCTGCTGAGCTTGGCTCAGGCTGCGCAAGCGCCGCACTGCCTGCACTATCTGGAGCTGGATGACGCCACCTGCCGCAGCCGTTTACAGACGCGCAATGCCCAGGGCGAGCATGATTTCGCCGCCACCGACGCCGAGTTTGACCTGATCACCCGCCATTTCTGTGTGCCGAGTGAGGCGGAAGGCCTGGTGATCGAGGTGCATCACCCATGAGTACGGTGACCGGTGTGGATGCCCAGGGCTGTGTGCTGACGCTGGGCAATGCCGCCTTCCAGCCTGAGTTTGAGCCGCTGCTGGCGGATGTCATCGCCAGCCTCTCCCAGTCCGGGCTGGACGGCATTTATGTGTATGGCAGTGTCGCCAGGGGCGAAGCAAGCCCAGGCGAATCGGACCTGGACCTTAGCCTGATTCTGCTCGAACCGCCGGATGCACAGGTATTGGCACACTTGGAAACGCTGCGCCAGGCGCTGGAGCAACGCCACCCGGTGGTCACCAAGATTGACTTCGATATCGGCCACCGCGCCGAAGTACTGGCGCCCGAAAACGCAAATAAATGGGGTTTCTGGCTCAAGCATCATTGCCGTTGTGTGTGGGGCGAGGATCTTTCGCTGCGCTTTGAACGCTTCCAGCCTTCGCGCGAAATCGCCCTGGCGTTGAATGGTGATTTTGAATCCGTGTTGAGCGGCTATCTCAACCTCATCCATCAGGCCAATACCCCAACCGAGCGCCTGCGGCTGCAACGCGAAGCGGCTCGCAAGCTGATTCGAGCGACCAACATATTGCGCGGCCCCGACGCGCCCTGGCCGTACACCCTCGAAGAGCACGTTGCCTTGTTCGTACAGCATCACCCCGCGATGCGCATCCAGATCGCGTATTTCCTGTTCGAGGCGCGAAACCCGAGTGCCGTGGGCGAGCCCTTCAGCGTGCGACTGCAAACCTTTATCGACTGGATGGTTTCACAGCAGGTATAGACAGCAGGTATAGATAGGTAATTTGGCACTCAGGCTCACTTTACCTACGCTGCGCACATCAGGATTTAAAACGCCCGACCAAGCCATTCAGCTCCTGCGACAGGCTCGATAACCGCCCCGAATCATCCTGCGCAGCATTGGCCAGGCTCTCCACCAACCTTGCCTCGTCATAGATCTGCTGGATATGGCGGTTGATTTCTTCGGCCACGCTGTGTTGTTCCTCGGCGGCGGCGGAAATCTGCAGGTTCTGGTCGCGGATCTCGTTTACCGACAACTGGATGCCCTCGAAACTGTCCCGCGCGTTTTCGATGGACGACACGCTGGCGCGGGACAGGTCCAGGCAACTGCTCATCTTCTGGGTGACTTCTTCGGTCTTGCTGCCGAGGGTGCCGAGCAACTGCTCGATCTCGCCGGTGGAGTCGGAGGTGCGCTTGGCCAGCGCGCGCACTTCATCGGCCACCACGGCAAAACCACGGCCCTGATCACCGGCGCGGGCGGCTTCGATGGCGGCGTTGAGGGCCAGCAGGTTGGTCTGCTCGGCGATGGCGCGAATAGTGCCGAGGATCTGGTTGATGCTGCGGCTGCCGGCTTCCAGCTCGACCATGGCCTGGGATGACTCGGTCAGGCGGCGGCCCAGGCGGTTGACGTTATCGGTGGTGACTTCGATCTGCTGTTTGCCTTCGGCCACACGGCGATGGCCGTTCTCGGCCGACTCCGCCGCGCCGCTGCACGAGCGTGCGACTTCGTTGGCGGTGGCGACCATTTCATTGAACGCGGTAGACACCAATTCCACCGCCTCACGCTGGCGCCCGGCGGCTTCGTTCATGTTGTGTGCCACTTCGCTGTTGACCCGTGACGCGTCCTGAAGATTGGTGGAGGCCGCGCCAATATGCTGGATCAGTTGACGGATTGCGGCGAGGAATTTATTGAACCAGCCCGCCAGCTCGGCAGTTTCATCCTTGCCCTGTACTTGCAGCTCATGGCGCAAATCGCCTTCACCCTGGGCGATGGACTGCAAGCCGGTGCTGACCTGGCCGATCGGTTTGACGATCACCTTGGAAAACGCCGCGGCGATCAGCCCGAAGATCAGCACCAGCACGGCCACGATTGCCGTGGTCAGGTAGGTCATGCGCGTCGCCGCTGCCATGACTTCGTTGTATTCGATCAGCCCCACATACCGCCAGCCCAGGCCCGGCGAGGTCCACACGTTGGCCATGTAGCGCACGCCGTCGATGACCACCTCGGTTGAGCCCTGGGGCGTCTCGGCCAGGTGCGCATAGGGCGCGCCGAGGTCCTTGAGCGGCTTGAAGTTGTGCGCGGCGTTGCGCGGGTCGACCAGCACCACGCCGTCTTCGATCAACATCACGTAGCCGCTTTCACCCAGCTTGATGCTCTTGAGCAATTCGGTGAGGTTCTTCAGCGACACGCTGACCACGAACACGCCCTTGGCCTTGCCGCTGCTGTCGAGCAGCGCACGTGCGGTGCCCACCAGCGCCACATCATCCTTGTCGTAGTAGTAAGCGGGTGTGCGCACGGTCTTGTTGGGGCTGGCCATGGCAGCCTTGTACCAGGGGCGGGTGCGCGGGTCGTATTTGGCCAGTTGTGGGTCATCGGGCCATTTGGCGTAGGTGCCGTCTTCGAGGCCAATGGACAGAATCGCAGCGGAAGGGTGGGTGGCGCCAAAACGGGCAAACTGGTCGATTACCTGCTGCGCCTGGGCGGGCATTGGCTGACTCGCGGCGTTTGCAGGCTGATAATCTTTTAGAGTGTTCACTGAAGTGTATACAGGATCAGCGGACATTTGATCGACGTTCTGCAAGGTGCCGTCGAAGAATTGCCGGATATTGCCATCGATCTGACGTATTTCGCGGGTGCTGCCATCAATAAACTGATCGACCGCCTGAGTCCGCGTGTTCATGACGGAGATAACTGCAACCAGGCTAACCGGGATAAAGGCGACAGAGACGAACGCGAGAACGAGCTTGTTTTTTATTTTCATCGAGACGACCACTGGGCGAAGAGGCGATTTGATATCACTGACTGTCTCGGCCCGAGGGTTATAAAGCTTTAGCTTTATTTTGTGTACAACAACAATTGATTTTGTCCTGAGAAATTAACCTGCCGGAAGGCGCACTTGGATTAACCCTTGATTGCCTTCAAGGCAGCCTTCAGGCCGCCGGTCGCGCTGGTCAGCGGCGTCGGCCCTGCCGTCACGAGAACAGCGGCCCCGCCCATGGAGGCCTGAGCCAGCGCAATCACGGATGCGCCATCGATATAGGCCTGATCGGCCGCCTTGGCGATGGTCGACAGGTAGCCATCAATATCGCCCGCCTTGAACAGCGCCCAGGCGCCTGGAACCAGCTGCACGTCAACGGTTGCGTCTGAGTGCAACGCTGCGCGGTGGAACAGGCTCGAGGTCGGGGCGAGGGTGGTTTCGACGGCGCATAACACCACAACCTTGCCGCCTGCTTGAACGGCTGTGAGAGCGAGGGCTTGGTCCGCCCTGAGGATGGATGACTGGGTACACTCGTCAAGCTCATCAACCGATGGCCCCAACGTCGAGCAGGTGAGCACTACGACGTCGGCGTGCTGAGCGAGTGAAAGTAATGCGTTGGCGGTTGAGGCCGCAATTTCAGGCGTGAGATTACCCCTTTCTTCCGCCGCAGCCAGAAGGTCGGTACGCACTTCATGCTGCAAAACGGCGGGTGCGATTCCCAGTGCTTGTGCGGCTGCGTCGAAGACGGCAATGTTGCTGGCTGCGGTATGAAGGCAGGTGATTCGCATAGGCGGTCGCCAGGTTGGAAGTGCTGAGCCCCACAGTGTTATCACAGTTAAGATGCCGTCGACATCTTCTCATTAAGGACAATGCATGCCACTGATCACGGAACGTGTAGCGCTGGCCCGCAACGGCGCCAACGATAAGGTTATTTGCCGCATGGCCTCAGGCTGGGCGGTGATGGGCGATGTGCAGTTCTTGCCGGGCTATTGTTTGTTGTTGCCCGACCCGGTGGTTGCCAGCCTCAATGATCTGGATGCCGAGGCGCGTGCAATCTACCTGCTCGATATGGCGCGCCTTGGCGATGCCGTGCTGGCGGCTACCGGTGCCCTGCGCATGAACTACGAGATTCTGGGCAACTCGGAACCGGAGTTGCATTGCCATATTTTCCCGCGTTACGCCTCGGAGCCGGAGGGCAAACGCAAGATGCCGGTGTGGTTCTACGACTGGAAAACCGCCATACCTTACGCTGAAGATCAACACGGTGAGTTGCGCAACACGATCGCGCAGTTACTCAAATCCGCCATGGAAGCTGGATGATGCATAGAAATAATCTGGTCCCGGAATTGATGGTGACCGACCTGAACCGCAGCCTTGAGTTCTGGGTCGGTTGTCTGGGGTTCACGGTGGCTTATCAGCGCCTGGAAGACGGCTTCGCGTATCTTGACCTGGACGGAGCCCAGGTGATGCTTGAACAAGTCGACCCACTCGCCAGTCAATGGCTCACGGGGGCGTTGGAAAGGCCATTCGGGCGCGGCATGAACCTGCAAATTGATGTCGTGGCGGTACATCCGGTTATTCAACGGCTGGAGAGGGCGGCCTATCCCGTGTTCAAGGCCTGCAAAGACGTGTGGTACCGGGCAGGCGAGGTCGAGGTTGGGCAGCGCGAGTTTCTGGTACAGGACCCGGATGGTTATCTGGTAAGACTGGTAGAGCGGCTTGGTGAAAGGAAGAGAGACAATGCGTGAGCGCAAGGCGGCACGCCTTTTGGTGATCAGCCCGGCTCGAAAAGTGCTGCTGTTCCGGTTCGTCCACAAGGACGGGGCACTGGCCGGCAGGAATTACTGGGCGACGCCCGGCGGCGGTGTTGAAGCCGGAGAAACCTTTCCCACCGCTGCGATCCGTGAGCTGCGCGAAGAGACCGGCATTGTGGTCAGTGACGTACAAGCGCCGGTAGCAGATCGCCGATTTGAGCTGATGCTACCCAGTGGTGAAACGGTGTTGGCCATTGAGCAGTACTTTGTTGTGCAGGCGCAAAACGAGCACCTGTCGCGAGACGAATGGACTGTGCAAGAAGCCCAGGTCATGGCGGATCACCATTGGTGGTCCACCGAGGCGCTGCATTCGACGGCAGACACGGTATGGCCAGAAGGGCTTATCGACATGCTCGCGCAGGCAGGCGTTTTTTAAAGCATGGCCAGGATATCGGCAGTGGCTGTGACCCTGGCGTAATCCATCACCAGGTTGCTGAGCGACAGTGCATGCACATCCTCGGCAGGCCAGAGGCGGCCCGATAAATCGGCTTGATCAAAGGTGTAGCAGGCGTCCGCCGCCACGGTTACTTCAAAACCCAGGTTGCCGCCGGAGCGCGCCGTAGACTCGACAGAGTTGTTGGTGATCACCCCAACGATCACCAATTGCCGGATCCCACGCACATGCAGCCAACGCTCCAGGCCGGTGGCGGCGAACGCATCCGGGACGTTTTTTTCCACCACATGCTCATGCTTGAGCGGTGCCAGTGCCGGCTGGAACTCACAGCCCGGTTGGCCCGGCCAAAACACCGAGCCTTCGCTGCGGGACATGTGCCGCACATGCACCACGGGGCGATTGGACTGCCGCCATGCACGCTGCAGGTGCTGTATCTGCACCTCGGCGTCGGGGTTATTGCGGCGCCCCAGCGTGGGGTCATTCATGCCTTGCTGCATGTCGATGATCAACAACGCGGCGTTTGTGGCTAGCGGTTCCATGGCACATCCTTTGGCTGGATCAGGCGCGCAACATAGCAGCGATTGGGCGTGCTTAAACAGGTCTATTGTTCGAAGCTCATTTGCACGATGCACATCGATCCAAAGTGGGAGCTGGCTTGCCTGCGATAGCGGTCTATCCGTGCATACATCGGTGACTGACCCACCGCCATCGCAGGCAAGCCAGCTCCCACAGTCGCCGATACTCCCATCGAGCGCTGGTGCCTTCAATCGCCGTGTGAACCTTCCGCTACGGCTTCGTAAGCAATCAGGGCCGATTGAGTGTATTCACATAAGCACTGAACATAGCGGCCATGCCATCGGCATACACCTCGATTTCGGCAGCGGTGCGCGGGCTGAAGGAAAAGTCCTTGCCCACGCAACCCAGCGTGCTGCGGATCAGGTCGCACGCCAGTGCGCGGGTTGCGTCGGGCACCTCGGGCAGCAACTCGTGCATGAATGTCTCAAAGGCTTGCCGGCCGGCCGCGCGCACTTGCTCCGCTTCCGGTGCATCGCGGTACAGCGGCGCCGCGTCGTGGAGCGCACCGCGCATCAGCGCCTCCTCGCACTCGGAATGGATAAATGCATGCACCAAGGTACGCAGGCGGGTCAGCGGTGCTATTTCGGTTTGTTCGAGGATGTCGCGCAGCATTTGGGTGGTCTGCTGCCATTCATCACTTTGCAGCCGAAACAGGATCGCGGCCTTGTTGGGGAAATATTGATACACCGAGCCGACACTCACGCCGGCTTTTTCCGCGACCCGCGCGGTGGTGAAACGCGTAGCGCCTTCCTTGGCCAAAACCTGAATAGCGGCTTCGAGAATCGCCGCCACCAACTCGGTCGAGCGTGCCTGTTGTGGCTGTTTGCGCGAGGCAATACGGGGAGTCTGGCGGGTGGTCATTTCGGGCTCCGAGCGCTGGGCGAACGCGAATAGCGAAGGCGATGAATCACTCGCATACTTTTAATGCGACGAATTAATCGCATCTTAGTCCCCCTTCGACGGAAATCAATCATGACCACCCTGACCACCGCGCCTCTTGCAGCCCTGATCGAACGCCTCTACGCCCACGCCAATGCGGCGACCAGCCCGCTCATCGACACTGTGTCGCCGCAAGAGCGCAACCGCCTGATGCACAGCAAAACCGAGTACCTTGAGCTTTACACGATGCTCAAGGATCTGTGGCTGCCCGTCTCGCGTGACACCGGCAACCTGCTCTATATGCTGGCCCGCAGCAGCCATGCAAAAGCTATTGTCGAGTTCGGCACCTCGTTCGGGTTGTCCACCTTGTTCCTGGCTGCCGCACTGCGCGACAACGGCGGCGGCGTGTTGATCGGCAGCGAATTCGAACCGTCAAAGATTGCCCTGGCGCGCGAACATTTCATCGAAGGCGGCGTCAGCGACCTGATCGAGGTGCGCGAAGGCGACGCGCTGGTCTCATTGGCTGCAAACCTGCCGCAAACGGTCGACCTGCTGCTGCTCGATGGCGCCAAGTCGCTGTATGGCGATGTGTTGAACCTGGTAGAGAAGCACCTGCGGCCGGGCGCGCTGGTGGTGGCTGACAACACCAACTACTGCCCTGAATACCTGGCGCACGTGCGCGAACCTGGGAACGGCTATCTGTCGGTGCCGTTTGCCGATGATATCGAACTGTCGATCCGCCTCGGCTAAGGTTCAGCGCTTGCTCAATGCCAAGCGCGCGGCGAACAACACGAAGATCATGCCGGTGGTGCGGTCCATCCACCGGATCACCTTTTCCCTGCGCAGGAAACCGGACAGCGGCCGGGTGGCGCCAATCAGCAGCAGTGACCACAGCAGGCCCAGCAGCACATGAATGCTGACCAGGCCAAAGGTCCAGGCAATCAGCGGCTGGCCTTGGGGGATGAATTGCGGCAGGAAGGACACGTAGAAGATGCCCACTTTGGGATTCAGCACATTGCCCAACATGCCCTTGAGGAACCAGTTGCCGCCCGGTTTGCCCTCGGCTTTGGCGGGTGACAGTGAGCGGCGTGGGCGCACCAACATGTTCAGGCCCAGCCACGCGAGATAAGCCGCGCCGCAATATTTGAGCAGGTTGTACGCCAGCTCCGACACTGCAATCAAAGCGCCCAGGCCAAACGCCACGGCCGCGCCCCACAGCAAGCAACCGGCGTTGATGCCGAAGGTGGCGTGCAGCGCCTGGCGTTTGCCTTCGACTGTGGCGGTGCGCAGCACCAGCGCGGTATCCAGCCCCGGCGTGAGCGTGAGCAGGGTGGCGGCGAAGGTAAAGGCGAGGAGGTTATCGGTAATGGACATGGGCCGATGGCTCAAAGTGTGGTGGGTGGACGTTAGCACCGATCGGCAGCCGATTCGCAAAACCCTGAGACTTCCCGGCGAAAATCTTCATAATGGCGGCCAATTTGTTTAGCTCGTTATTCTGGTGTGCCCGCATGGAAATTAAGGTCAACTTTCTCGACAACCTTCGGCTTGAAGCCAAGTTCGATGACTTCACGGTGATTGCCGACCAGCCGATTCGCTACAAAGGCGACGGTTCGGCCCCGGGTCCGTTCGATTACTTCCTGGCTTCGTCGGCGTTGTGCGCGGCGTACTTTGTGAAGCTGTACTGCGCAACACGCAATATTCCCACCGAGAATATTCGCCTGTCACAGAACAACATCGTTGATCCGGAAAACCGCTACAACCAGATCTTCAAGATCCAGGTCGAGTTGCCAGCGGACATCTCCGACAAGGACCGCCAGGGCATCCTGCGTTCCATCGACCGCTGCACCGTGAAGAAAGTCGTGCAGGCCGGGCCGGAATTTGTGATCGAGGAAGTGGAAAACCTCGACGCGGATGCGCAGGCATTGTTGATGCCCAATTCCACCTCCGAGGCGGGCACCTACATCGCCGGCAAGGACCTGCCGCTGGAGCAGACCATCGCCAACATGTCCGGCATTCTCGCCGGCCTGGGCATGAAGATTGAAATCGCCTCGTGGCGCAATATCGTGCCCAACGTGTGGTCGTTGCATATCCGCGACGCACACTCGCCGATGTGTTTCACCAACGGCAAGGGCGCAACCAAGGAAGGCGCATTGGCGTCTGCCCTGGGCGAGTTTATCGAGCGGCTGAACTGCAACTTCTTCTACAACGACCAGTTCTGGGGTGAGGAGCTGGCCAACGCGCCGTTCGTGCATTACCCGGACGAACGCTGGTTCCAGCCTGGGCCCAAGGACGAGCTGCCGAGTGAAATCCTCGATGCCTACTGCCTGAAGGTCTACAACCGTGAGGGCGAGCTGCGTGGCTCGCACCTGTTCGACACCAACTCGGGCAATGAAGAACGCGGGATTGTTGCGCTGCCGTTCGTGCGCCAGTCCGACGGCGAAGTGGTGTATTTCCCGTCCAACCTGATCGAAAACCTCTACCTCAGCAACGGCATGAGCGCGGGCAATACCTTGGCTGAAGCCCAGGTGCAGTGCCTGTCGGAGATTTTCGAGCGCGCCGTGAAGCGCGAAATCATTGAAGGCGAGTTCGCCTTGCCGGACGTGCCCGCAGAAGTGTTGGCCAAATACCCCGGCATTGTCGCGGGTATCGAAGGCCTGGAGGCCCAGGGCTTCCCGGTACTGGTCAAGGACGCATCCCTGGGCGGCGAGTTCCCGGTGATGTGCGTCACCCTGATGAACCCGCGCACCGGCGGCGTATTCGCCTCGTTCGGCGCACACCCAAGCATGGAAGTGGCGCTGGAACGCAGCCTCACCGAACTGCTCCAGGGCCGCAGTTTTGAAGGTTTGAATGACCTGCCGCAGCCGACCTTTGAAGGGCAGGCGGTGACCGAGCCGAACAACTTTGTCGAGCACTTTATTGACTCAAGCGGCGTGGTGTCGTGGCGCTTCTTCAGTGCGCAGTCGGACTATGAGTTCGTCGAGTGGGACTTCTCGGGCGAAGGTGAAAATTCCAACGCCGAAGAAGCCGCCACCCTGTTCGGCATTCTCGAAGGCATGGGCAAAGAGTCCTATATGGCGGTGTACGAACACCTCGGCGCCACGGCTTGCCGGATCCTGGTGCCGGACTACTCGGAAATCTACCCGGTGGACGACCTGATCTGGGACAACACCAACAAGGCGCTGTTTTTCCGTGCCGATATCCTCAACCTGCACAGCCTTGATGAGGAGGCGCTGCAGGCGTTGGTCGAGCGTCTGATCGAAAGCGAGCTGGACGATTACACCGACATCACCACCTTGATCGGCATTGAGTTCGACGACAACACGGCGTGGGGCCAGTTGACCATCCTGGAGTTGAAACTGCTGATCTTCCTGGCCTTGCAGCAATATGAGGAGGCCAAGGAGTGCGTGGAGATGTTCCTGCAATACAACGACAACACCGCTGAACGCGGCCTGTTCTACCAGGCTGTGAACGCAGTGTTGGAGATGCAGTTGGACGACGACCTGGACCTCGCCGATTACGAGGCCAACTTCCGCCGGATGTTCGGTAACGAGCGGATGGATGCGGTGATGGGTTCGGTCGATGGCAGTGTGCGGTTTTATGGCTTGACCCCGACCAGCATGAAGCTGGAAGGCCTGGATCGGCATTTGCGCTTGATCGAGAGCTATAAAAAACTGCACTCGGCGCGGGCCAACGTCACTTCAGCCTGACACAATCCCCCTTGTGAAAGCTGGCTTGTGTGGGAGCTGGCTTGCCTGCGATAGCATCACCGCGGTGCAACTGATACACCGAGGTGTCTGTATCGCAGGCAAGCCAGCTCCCACAGGCGTCTAGATCAGGGCCAGCGCCTGAGCCAGATCGGCTCTCAAATCTTCCACATCCTCAACCCCCACCGACAACCGCACCAACCCATCGCCGATCCCCAACTGCGCCCGCGTCGCCGCAGGAATGCTTGCATGGGTCATGATCGCCGGGTGTTCGATCAGGCTTTCCACGCCGCCGAGGCTTTCGGCCAACGCGAAAATTTTCACGTTTTCCAGAAAACGTGTGGCACCCGCCAGGTCACTGTTCAAATCCACCGAAATCATCCCGCCAAACCCGCGCATCTGCTTGCGCGCCAGTGCGTGCTGCGGGTGCGAGGCCAGGCCTGGGTAGTACACCCGCGACACTTGCGGCTGCTGTTCCAGCCAGGTGGCCAGGTCCAGTGCGTTGCTGCAATGGCGCTCCATGCGCAGTGCCAGGGTTTTTACCCCGCGCAGGGTCAGGAACGCATCGAACGGGCCGGCAATCGCGCCGACCGAGTTTTGCAAAAAGCCCAGGCGCTCGGCGAGTTCCGGGTTGTGGCCGACGATGGCGATACCGCCGATCACGTCGGAGTGGCCGTTGAGGTATTTGGTGGTGGAGTGCACCACGATGTCGAAGCCCAGCTCCAGTGGGCGCTGGATCCATGGGCTGGCGAAGGTGTTATCGGCCACGCAGATGATGCCGCGATCGCGACAGATACGCGCAATGGCGCTGAGGTCGGTGAGGCTCAGCAGCGGGTTGCTCGGGGTCTCGACCCAGACCATGCGTGTGTCGCTCTGCAGTGAGGCTTCAAAGGCCGACAGGTCGCTTAAATCGACAAAGCTGAAACGGTGCCCGGCACTGCGTTGACGCACCTTGTCGAACAGCCGGAACGTGCCGCCATACAGGTCGTTGCCGGAGACAATATGCGCACCGGCATCCAGCAGTTCCAGCACAGTGGAAATCGCCGCCAGCCCCGAAGCAAACGCAAACGCCGCACTGCCGCCCTCCAGGTCGGCCACGCAGCGCTCCAGGGCAAACCGCGTGGGGTTGTGGGAGCGCCCGTAATCAAACCCCTTGTGTACGCCGGGGCTGTCTTGCAAATAGGTGGAGTTGGCGTAGATCGGCGGCATCAGCGCGCCCGTGGTTGGGTCGGGGGATTGCCCGGCGTGGATCACACGGGTGGCAAACGCGCTTTTATCGGGCAGGCTCATGCAAGGGATCTCCGTAGGTGGTTAAGCAGGTCGACGCGGGTGATCAGGCCATGGAAGCCGGATGTGTCGGCAATAATCGCGACCAGGCCGCGATCCAGTTCCGCCTGCAATTGGGCCAGGCTGGCGCTGGGGGCCAGGGTTTGCAAGGTTTTGCTCATGGCGTCTGCCACCACCATGGAAAAGTGTGTGGCGTCCTGATGCAGGCCCAGCAGGATGTCGGATTCGTCGATGACGCCGACCAATTCACGGCCGTCCACCAGCACCGGTAGCTGCGAGACATCCGCCAGGCGAATGCGCTGGAAGGCGGTGAGCAAGCTGTCGTCGGGGCTCACGCTGATCACCCGGCCGTCTTCGAAGCGCCGCGCGATCAGGTCGCGCAGGTCGCCGTAGTGTTTGTATTGCAACAGGCCCGCGTCGTTCATCCATTGGTCGTTGTAGACCTTGGACAAGTAGCGCGTACCGGTGTCGCAGACGAAGGTGACCACACGTTTTGGCTCGGTTTGTTCGCGGCAGTAACGCAGTGCGGCGGCAAGCAGGGTGCCGGTGGATGAGCCGCCGAGGATGCCTTCGGCCTTGAGTAACTGACGGGCGTGGTCGAAGCTTTCTTCATCGCTGATGGAGTAGGCATGGCGCACACTGGAGAGGTCGGCAATCGAGGGGATAAAGTCTTCGCCGATGCCTTCCACGGCCCAGGAGCCGGGCGTTTCCATTTTCCCGCTGCGGCTGTATTCGGCCATCACCGAGCCCACGGGGTCGGCCAGCACCATTTCCAGTTCGGGCTGCACGCGTTTGAAGAAGCGCGTAAGCCCGGTGAGGGTGCCGGCCGAGCCGACACCGACCACAATCGCGTCCAGATCATGCTGGGTTTGCGCCCAGATTTCCGGGGCGGTGCTGGTTTCGTGGGCCAGCGGGTTGGCGGGGTTGTTGAACTGGTCGGCGAAGAATGAACCGGGAATGTCTTTGGCCAGGCGAGCGGCCACATCCTGGTAGTACTCGGGATGGCCCTTGCCGACATCGGAACGGGTGATGTGTACTTCGGCGCCCATGGCCTTGAGGTGCAAGACCTTTTCAGTCGACATCTTGTCGGGCACCACCAGCACCACACGGTAGCCTTTGGCCCGGCCGACCAGCGCCAGGCCCAGGCCGGTGTTGCCGGCGGTGGCTTCGATAATGGTGCCGCCCGGTTGCAGGCGGCCGTCACGTTCGGCGGCGTCGATCATGGCCAGGCCGATACGGTCCTTGATCGAGCCACCGGGGTTTTGCGATTCCAACTTGAGAAACAGCGTGCAAGGGCCAGTATCGAAACGGCTGACCTTGACCAGCGGCGTGTTGCCGATCAGTTCGAGCACGGCGGGACGTGGGAGGCTGGGCATGAATTCACCTTGGTTGCGAGCAGACAGAGGTGGAGCAGCAAAGTAAAGGCGTGCCTTGGAACATAGGCCGGGATCGCGCCGGTCGCAACCGGGCGGTCCGCTGGATGTCTTTTTTTGGCGCATGAACCCGACAGGGCGTTTACAGCAGCGCGCCCAACGCCTGTTGTACGCGCGCACTGGCAGCTTGCATCGGCGCGCGCAGTTCGCTGCCGATCAAGCCCTGCAACGCCAACCCAGCCTTCACCGGCGCCGGGTTGGGCTCTATGAACATCGTGTTGATCAGTGGCAATAACGTGAAAAACGTCGCCCTGGCCTCGGCCAATTGGTTATCGCGCACTTGCTGGCACAGCGCCACAAAGGCCTCGGTGTGCAGATGCGCCGAGGCCGCAATCGCGCCACTGGCGCCCAGGCACAGCGCGTTAAAAATCTGGACGTCTTCGCCGCACAACACATTCACGTCACCACTGGCCAGCAACGCCAGGGTATTGGCCAGGTTGCCGCCACAATCTTTAATCGCGCTGATTCGCGGGTGTTTGACGATGCTCAACAACGTGGCCTGCTCAAAGGTCACGCCGGTGCGGTAGGGAATGTCGTAGAGCACAATCGGCACGCTGGAGGCATCCGCCACCGTGCGGAAAAACGCCTGGAGGCCAGCCTGGGAAGGGCGGATATAGCTGGGCGCGGGCACCAGCAGACCGGCTACCGGGCGCTGGAGAATTTCGCTTTGAAAGTGCAGCAGTTCTATCTGGTTGTTGCCCGCCAGCCCCATCACCACCCGCTGTGCGGGCACCCATTGCAGCACGGCATCGAGCACGGCGAGCTGCTCCTGACGGCTCAACGACGCGGCTTCGCCCGTGGTGGTGCAGACCATGATCCCGGCGACGTGTTTTTCCAGCAGGTGACCGACCAGCCGGTGCAGGCCGATAAAGTCGATGGCGCCATCCTGAAACGGCGTGACTATGGGAACCCAGATACCTTGAAACGATGACATGCACTTTCTCCTGATGGTTGACCGCTAAAGTCACCGTCAGAAGGGCAGAGGGATTGTGCAGAAGGAGGAGGGGGCCGCCGCGCTCAATGTCCTGTCAGCTCATCTGACGGGACAGCGCGCCCCGGTCACATGAGCGACTGTTTCTTCGATTTAAGGGCGTGCGCCACGCAACCTTGCGCCTTGGCAATCAAGCCACTGGCACAAAGGTTGACGAAAGACGTTGCTGACATGCGCTGGCACACCCTGAATAAGATCTGCATCTTCAGGGGATGTGACTGAATATGTCAACTCCGCCGAAGGTGCTCGCGCACAAATGCGGCGACCTCGGCTGCCAGTTCCGCATCTTCCGGTGCGCCCATGAAGCCGCCATGGGGCATGGCCTCGAACACATGCAGCAGCGCCGGCACCTGCGCCTGGCGCAAGGCGCGGTGCATGCGCACGGTGTTGGACAGGAACAGATCCCGTGTACCGCTTTGCAGGAAGGTCGGCGGGAAGCCGGCCAAATCACCAAACAGGGGCGACAGGTACGGGTGGGACAAATCCGCGCCATTGGCATACAGCAGGTTGGTGCTCATCAGCGGCATGGGCAGAACCACGTCGACGCCTCGGTTGACGTGGAAACTGTCGCCGGATTCGGTCAGGTCGACCTCCGGCGAGAGCAGCACCAGCGCCGCTGGCATTGGCAACCCTTCGTCACGGGCGCGCAAGACCATTGCCGCCGCCAGGTTACCGCCTGCCGAACGGCCGCCAATCACGATGTGCTCAGGCGCATGGTGCTTGAGTACATGGCGGTAGGTGGCCACGCAGTCATCCAGCGCCGCCGGGTACGGGTGATCAGGCGGCATGCGGTAATCAATGCCGTAGCACATCAGGTTGTGCAGGTCGGCCTGCTTGCCGGCGGCAATACGGCAGTTTTCGCCGCCACCGAACACCAGTGCGCCGCCGTGCAGATCGATGTAGGCAAAGGGCGTGTGGCCCGGCGGTGTGGCCACGTGCACGGTGGCGCTTTCTACTGTGATGGTGTGCAGGTTGGCGCGCAGGGCTTCCGCCTGCCCGGCATTGGCGCTGGTGTAGTTCTGGTCGACGACGGCTTGCAGCTGGCGCCAGCCATCGTGGTCGTGCGGCGCGGGCATGCTGTGCAGTGCGTTCAACGGCACGCCATCAGCCCCGACCAGGCGCTGGAGTGTCGCCTGGGCTGGGGCGCTGATCGAGCTTGGGACCGGGATGGTGCGCGGTTCAAGTTTTACGCCATGGTTCATGGGCCTGAGACTCGTGTTCGACGACTGAGGCCGCAAGAATGCCAGACTGCGGGCGGGTGTGGGAGCGGGCTTGCTCGCGAAAGCGGTGGGTCAGTCAATATCTGCCTGTCTGAAAGATTGCATTCGCGAGCAAGCCCGCTCCCACACTGGTCTGTGTTGCGTTCAACGCCCAGCTATCGCAGCTTCGATGGCGGCCACGTCGATCTTGGTCATGGTCATCATCGCATCGAACGCACGCTTGGCGATGGCCGGGTCGGCATGCGTCACCGCCGCAGACAAGACGCGCGGGGTGATCTGCCAGGACACGCCCCATTTGTCCTTGCACCAGCCGCAAGCGCTGGCCTGGCCGCCGTTGTCGATAATGGCATTCCAATAGCGGTCGGTTTCGGCCTGGTCGTCCGTCGCCACCTGAAACGAAAACGCCTCGCTGTGCGGGAACGCCGGGCCACCATTCAGGCCCAGGCAGGGAATGCCCAGCACGCTGAAGTCGACGGTTAACACATCGCCTTGCTTGCCCGCCGGAAAGTCGCCAGGGGCGTGATGCACGGCCGTCACAGCGCTGTTCGGAAACGTCCGGGCGTAGAAAGTGGCTGCCTCCAGGGCGGTACCGTTGTACCAGAGGCAGAGGGTGTTTTTGTTCATCTTGGGTCTCCACGGGGTGGTTGGGTGTAGAGAGTCTAGACGGTCGAGCAAGGTTTATCGGGTGTCAGCTGTTGGGCTATCGCGGCTTTGTCGATGACCGACCAGACCTGCGCAATTTTCCCGTCGCAGCACTCGTAGAATACGTTTTCATCGAAGGCCACGGTCCTGCCGTTGATCGGCAGCCCGAAGAACTCGCCTCTGGGGCTGACGTTGAAATTCAACCGGCTGGCGATGGTAGGCGGGTCGGCTACCAGCAGCTGGATGCGAAACACCAGGTCCGGGATCTCACGAAAGTCGCGTTCCAGCATCGCGCGGTAGCCTGCCAGGCCGACGGTGGTGGCGTTGTAGGTCACCTGCGGGTGGACGAAGTGGCCCAGGTGCTCCCAGTCCTGGCGGTTGAGGCAGTCGATGTAGCCTTGGTAAAAGTCGGCGAGTTCGGCTCGGGTCATGCTGCGTTCTCCTGGTTCAAAAGCGCTCGTCAAGGATGGCTGGCAAGGTGATGTCCTTGACGAAACTGGCGGAAGACAAACTCAAGGTCATACGCACCACCTGCACTACATCGTGCACGGGAATCGAGTGGCCTTCATCGCGTTGCGCGGCCTCGGCACGTGGTGTGCTCAGCGGGTCTTCGGTGTTCAGGTAGCCCAGGTTCAGGCAGGTCACCGCCAGGTGCTGTTGTCGGTAGCCTTCGCGCAATGCATCGGCGATTCCGCGCAGGGCGAATTTGGAGGCACCAAAGGCGACTTCCGGGCGGCCACTTTGCGGCAGGCCGGAGGTGGAGCCGGTGAGGATAATCCTCGGGTTAGTGCTTTTGAGTAACACCGGTAGCAGCCGTTTGATCAGCAGGATCGTTGAGGTGATGTTGCAACTGACGATGGCCTCCAATTGGTCGTCGCTGTCTGCCGTGAAGCGGTAGGCCGGGTCGAAGGCCAATTCTTCCCAAATGCCGAGGTTGTAGATCAGCGTGTCCAACCCGTGTTCTGCGACTGCGTCGACGATGACCTGCGCAGACTTGGCGGGCTCGGCCAGGTTGGCCTCGACCCAATGCAGGTGTACACCGGCAAGCGGCGCGAGGTTTTCAGGACGGCTGCGGGACACACCGATCAGCGTGTCCCCAGGCTCGCCAAGGCCTTCCATCAAGGCTTTACCAAGGCCTTTGCTTGCACCGACTACCAGGGTTTTCATCGACTTTTTCCTTGTCTTGGGAGGTGGTAAAGCACTACAGAATACAGTTTACTTGAGCCTGTTGTGCCGGTTCGAACTGATGAGAATGGCCACAGAAGGGTGAAATCCAACCTGTGTTGACGAACGCCAAGGACATCTTGAATTACAGGTTGCTCGATTAAAATCGGGAGTTTGGTGTCGGTTAATTCACCGTTGTTTGGGATGGTGGGGTTCTGTGTGTTGAAGCCTCAGGAGGATTGATTTCTTAGGGCTTATTGCAATCCTGCGCGCATTCAATTGTAGACGCTTGCAGTTTCCCGGCTTCGGTAGGTGTGCGCATTTGCAGATTCGCCAAGGCCACTTTTTTAAAGCTTGAAGATAGCCGGCTTAGTCGTCTGTGCATCATATAGGAGTATACGCAGGCGATGCTGCAGATAATCGTCACCAGAAACTTGTGCTCAGGAGGCGCGTAACATAAAGCAGTGACTGCCCCAGCAAAAGAATTTAAGGTCGCGCCGCGGGCAATTCGATCTCTGCTGATATAAGCCTCCATCGTCCTAATTGCATCGGAAGGGGAAAATGCGAGGATCGCGGCGCCTTTTTTGTAAGGGTCTTCTTTTGGTTTTCCTGCGACAGTACGATACATTGCTAACGTTGTGTCACGGATTGAAGGCGGAAGTATTATTGCTTTGCTTGCCAACTTGGTTATTTCTCCCGATCGTCGTATGAAAAACGACGACGTGGTGTCCACATAGATTCCCAGGATATAGGCAATGGGTAGATAGATGATGATAATGAATTCTTTATAGTCATGAATAGTGTGCAGCACAAGTGGGTAGTAGTTGGCAAATACCGCAGTTAGCCAAGCCGACGCCACGACGCCAGAAATCAAATACTCTATAAGTGCTACTGCAAATTGCATCATTCCTCCAGTTATAAGTATTCAAAGCTGTGCTAGTTGGTTTGGTTTGTTGTTTTGCGCGGTCATAAACTCCACTCTTGAGTGAGCAGTTTCAGCGGGGCGGCATTGACGCCTTCATGGTCTTTTCGTTTGATGAGTGTTTTTGTCCTTTTACTGAGTTGATAGATCTGCCTCATTGCCTTGCGATGTTCAGTCATGAATCTTGATTTATTTTTATGATAATCCTGCGATGTGAATATTCTTTTTTCGTTTTTTACGTCGTGTGACAGAATTTTTATATAGTAAGGGCGATAATGCTCGTCGCATCGGGCAAGCCAGCCGACTTGTAGCTCGGCGGCGGAAAGTTTTTCCTCGGTCATGGCGAGATTTGTAATAGAATCTATTTCTCCCCACGTTGTGTGGCAGTATTTTTCTGGGATCTTTACGGAGTTGTAAGCAATTCCATGATGGGTTTTATAGTTCAGGAGGTTGTTATAGGTGCGTGTGATGACTTCGTAGAAGTTTTTATCTTTAGTTGTGAGTAGTGAGTTTAAAAGCTTGGTGTATTTGGATTTGCTAGCACTGGCGCTTACAAATTGTGTATCAGTTTTGAATACAAAGTAACTGAGTAGGAAATGATCGCCTGGCTCAACTTCACATTCTTTTAAAGCAACGAAAGGATGGTCGGCCAGATAAAGTGTGCGTTCTCCTTGTGCATTGAAACGACCCGCACGGGTTTTTTCAACTTCTGGAGCGCAGAAGTCGCTATTCTTTAAGGGCGAGCTTAGGAACTCATCAAGTTTTTCATTTCTTATTCTCCGGACCCTTGAGAAAATCGATCCTTTGCAGTATAGGCGAGACTCAAAGGGTAGCTGCGCGACACTGAACGTTTCGGGCGTTGAGTCGGGCATCAAGTACTTTCGTATCGCTGCGCAGTATCCCGCGACGCCTATATTGGCATCGAATTTTTCGAAGTTGGGTGGTGGAGGGTACCCAAATTTAAGTTGGAAATATAGGGAGGGGGCTTTTCTTAAATCCATTTAGTAATTGACCTGCTGTCCTGGGTTTACGTTGGTAGGTGGGATAGATGATGCTCATGATAATTTTAATAAATATTATGTCTTGGTGTACCCGTCTGCAATATATTAAATCAAATATTCTTTCATTTTAGTGCCGCCATGAAGAACAGCACTCGGTGCTGACTTTGTTGGCTCAAATTTTTTGATTTGCATGGTGGTTGAGTGCGCGGGGCCGCCCTCACGCCCTGCGCGCCATCAACAACACCGTCGCCGCCGCCGACAACAACCCGGCACAGCAGCGATTGAATAGGCGCTTGCCGCTGGGTTCGGCAAACCAGCGGCGCATGTGCGTGCCCATGTAAGCGTAGGCGCTGATCGCTATCCATTCCAGGCCCAGGAACATCGCACCCAGCAGCGCGAATTGGGGGGTGATTGGTTGGCCTGGCACTACGAATTGCGGGAGGAACGCGGTGAAGATCAGGATGGCTTTCGGGTTGCCAGCCGCCACCAGGAACTCCTGACGTGCCAAGGCCCACAATCCCACTTTGTGCGTGGCTGATTCAGCTTCTTTCTGCGGATTAGCCCGCCACAACTGGAACGCCAGATAAAACAGATACGCCGCACCGAGAATCTTGATCCCGTAGAACAACAGCTCCGAAGTCTGCAGCACCACCGCCAAGCCGGCAGAGGCGAGGGCGATCATGCCGGCAAAGGCCAGCAAACGGCCAATACCCGCAAGGCAAGAAGTGCGATAGCCATAGTGCGTGGAGTTGCTCACGGACAGCAGGTTGTTGGGGCCGGGCGCCATGTTCAGGGCGAAGCAGGCGGGCAAGAATAGGGCGAGGGTGGCGAGGTCCATGGCGGCTCTGGGTGGGGGCGGATGGAAGCGTTGAGGATAAATGCAGTTGAGGCGCTTGAGCAATTAGCACGTGAACCCCAACGCGCGTGGGGCACAATCAAGAAGGCAGCCCGTGAGGTCAGGTTTATCTTGGCTTACCACGATACCCAGCCTGTCCCGCGCTTTACTTGAGTTGCGGTGCAAAATAACCTGCGCCCTGCAGGCATCGCCCTGTTTCATCACAAACCGCGTTTTTCAGGGAGAAAATCAGTTGGTTACCACGAACATTGTTCACACGCTGGGTGCACCGACAGCGCTTGATTACTACGACCACAGGTCGGTTGTGTTGCCCGTTGATATCACTGCACTGGCGGCGTGGAACATCATGACCGCCGAACCTGGCATGTTCATGCGGTTGGCCTTTCGAATCCGCGACCGGATTTCTTCGTTGTTCGGTGTGAAACGCATCGGTGGGTTCTCGGGCTCGCCGCGAATCAGCGTGCAGGTGGGCGAGCGGCTGGATTTTTTCCTGGTAGAACACAGCGCCCCGGACGTGTTGGTGCTGACCGAGCGCGACCGGCACCTGGATGTGATGATTTGTCTGTCGATCACTGATCGGGTGTTTACGATTACCTCATCGGTGCTTACCCATAACACCTTTGGGCGTCTGTACATGTTGCCGGTGGGGCCGGCGCACAAGCTGATCGTCAACAGCAACCTGAGGCGACTGAAACGCACGCTGGATGCGCTGCAAAAGTAACCTGTGGCGAGCAGGCTTGCCCTGCGTTGGGCTGCGTAGCAGCCCCTGCCTTGCTAACTGACTAACCGCGTTGCCTGAAGTGGGGCGGCTTCGCCACCCAGCGCGGGGCAAGCCCGCTCGCCACAGTGGTTGTGTTTGCCTTGGCTGATGGGTGTGGGCCAAGTGCGGCTGTTTTTCAATGAGACGGGCTTGTTCCGGCCTGTTTAGCCAGTATTCTGTTCCACTCCCTCAGTGAGGTTTACCCATGCGCGTCACGGTCGTAGGTGCTGGAGCAATCGGTGGTTTCCTGGCGTGCAAATTGTTCGCCGCCGGCCACGACGTCAGCGTGATCGCGCGTGGCGAAACACTCGCCGCCATTGGCGAGCATGGGCTGAAGCTGCACACGGGCGATGAGGTGTTGGTTGCCCCACTGAAAGCGACCTGCGCACCTGAAGAGCTTGGCATTCAGGAGATGGTCATATTTGCCGTCAAGGCGCCGGCATTGCCCAGTGTGGTGGAACAGGCCAAGGCATTGATTGGCCCGCAAACCCTGGTTATTCCTGCACTCAACGGCTTACCCTGGTGGTATTTCCTGCAGTCGGCAGGCGCTTTGGCGGGTATGCGTCTTGAGGCTGTCGACCCCGGTGGCGTGATAGAAAAGGCTGTGCCCGTTGCAGCCGTTGTCGGTTGCGTTGTATTTGCCTCATGTACCGTGTTGAGTCCCGGTGTGATCAAGCACATGTCCGGAAGCCGAATGGTGTTCGGTGAGCCGGCCGGTGGTAATAGCGCGCGCGTAGATGCAACCACCGAGGCTTTTCGTGAGGCAGGTTTTGATGCCCACGCCCACGCCAATGTGCGCGAAGAAATATGGTTGAAGCTGCTGGGCAATGCCTGCTTCAACCCGGTCAGCCTGTTGGTGGGCTGCGCAACCGATGAGTTGATCGACGACCCATTCCTGCACGCACTGTTCATCGGCATGATGGATGAGTTGCTGGATTTGGGACGCACACTGGGCATCGCGCCTCAGATTGATTCCGCGCAACGCATTGCGATCACCCGCAAGCTCGGCAAGGTGAAAACCTCGATGCTGCAAGACGTTGAGGGGCACAAACCGGTGGAGATCGAGGCCATCCTTGGCACGCTTGTTTCAGTGGCTGATCGCATCGGGGCACCGATACCTCGCACGCGCACCGTGTATGCCTTGGCGCGCATGCGGGCTAAAAACCTGGGGATTTTGCCAGGCTGAGCCATCCTCACGTTGAGGCGTTTTTCAGGGGTGAAACCTGCGCCCCAACGCATCCAGCCTTACCGCAATCGGCGGCAACTGCTCACTGCTGCGCGCGAGGGTTTCCACATCATCCGCGGTGTTTTGTGCAATGTTCTGCACGGACTGCAGGCGCCCGACGATCTCCAGGTTGGCCGAGGTTTGTTCGCGGGTGGTCGTCACGATTCGCCCGTTCAGCTCGTCGATATGCGCGATGTCGGCGCCCACGGCCTGCAACATGTCCACCGCCAGTTGGCTGTCCTCCACACAACGCGCTACACCTGCCTGGCTGTCGTGCATTGCCTCGACGGCTTGGCGGCTGCCGTGTTGCAGGCCTTCGATGATCTGTTTGATTTCCTGGGTGGAGACGGCAGTGCGTTGCGCCAGGCTGCGGACCTCATCGGCGACCACCGCAAAACCCCGGCCTTGCTCGCCGGCGCGGGCGGCTTCGATGGCGGCGTTGAGCGCCAGCAGGTTGGTCTGGTTGGCGATGCTGTTGATCACTTCGAGTACCGAGCCAATCTGTTCGGCCTGGGTGGCCAGGCCTTGTACGGTTTGGTTGGTGCCGTCGATGCGTGAGGCCAGTTGGGTGATTTCATGTTGGGCACGGCCGACGCTTTGCTGGCCGCGCACGATCTGTTCGCGGGCCTGGCCTGCGTGTTCCACCGCGTGTTCGACGTGCTGGGTGATATGGGCCGTGGCGTCTTCCATGCGCTGCATGGAGCCGGTCATCTGGTTGATTTCCGCCAACTGATGGCGTGCGCCGGTTTCCAGGGTACCGCTGGCGCTGGCCAATGCCTGGCCGAGTTGGCCGAGACCTTGGGAGTCACGGGTCACGCCATCGATCAGGTGGGTGATCTGCTGCAGGAAGTGGTCGAAACGCTTGGCCAGGGACACATGCACCTTGCCTTCACCCTGGGCGGTTTCAACGGTGAGCTGGGAGGTCACGGCGAGCATTTTTTCCAGCATCTCCTGGCTTTCGACCGCCTCGGCCTGGCTATGAATGGCGAGGTAGAGCAAGGCGACCGTCTCCATCACAACGTAGAAGGCGTGCACGAACACCATGTTCCAACCGCCATGATGGTCCATTACAAATACCGGGAAACCCTGATGTTGCAACGCGTGAAACACCACGTGGTGGACGGCGATGGTCACCGCCGCGACGAGGATCGGCAGCCAGTCGCGGTAAAACGTCAGCACCGCCAGCAGCGCGAAGATACCGAAGTGCGCTTCGATCAAGCCCTGCGCCTGGTTAATCTGCAGCGCCGCCATGACCATCAGGCCGGCGCCCAGCAAACAACGCATCAAACGGGTGCCACCGAGGGCGCGATAGAGCAGGGTGAGCACCACGCTGGCGCCGCCGCCGACGATCACCGCTTGCAGCCAGGTGTCGTGCCAGAAGGCCAGGCCCAGGGAGAATAAAAACATCAGCCAGATCAACGCCAGCATGATGCGGTCGGCTTTGCGGTAGTGCTCCAGGAAGCGGGCGCGTTCGGGCATTCACTCTTACTCCATGTGGTCGAGCCAGGAACAAAGCATGCGGCGTGCCATGACGGCTCGCAAAAGGAACGCCAAAGGGCGGCGCCAGAAGCGTATCGGCATTCCTTTGGGCGACTTTAGGCACGGCTGCTACGCAGTTCACGTCGCTTCACAGGTGATCGGCGTCCACTATGGCCTTGGCAAACGCCGCCGGCGCTTCTTGCGGCAGGTTATGGCCGATGCCGCCGCTCACCAGACGGAACTGGTACTTGCCGGTAAAGCGTTTGGCGTAGTCCTCGGGTAATGGATGCGGCGCACCGTTGGCGTCGCCTTCAAGCGTGATAGTCGGCACGCCAATGCTCGGCGACTGCGCAAGTGTTTGCTCCAGGGCAGCGTATTGCGCTTCGCCCTGTACCAGGCCCAGGCGCCAGCGGTAGTTGAAGACGGTGATGGCCACGTGATCGGGGTTGTCCAGGCCTTTGGCGCTGCGTTCGAAGGTGGCCTCGTCAAAGGCCCACTTCGGCGAGGCGGTCTGCCAGATCAGCTTGGCGAAATCGTGGGTGTTTTTCTGGTAGCCGGCGGCGCCGCGTTCGGTGGCGAAGTAGAACTGGTACCACCACTGCAACTCAGCTTTGGGTGGCAGCGGGTTCTTACCGGCGGCCTGGTTGCCGATCAGGTAGCCACTGACTGACACCAATGCCTTGACCCGTTCCGGCCACAGCGCCGAGACGATATCTGCTGAGCGCGCGCCCCAGTCGTAACCGCCCAGCACCGCTTGATTGATCTTCAGCGCATCCATGAAATCGATCACGTCCTGAGCCAGCGCCGCCGGTTCACCGTTACGCAAGGTTTTATCCGACAGAAAACGCGTGTCGCCATAACCCCGCGCATAGGGGACCAACACGCGGTAGCCCTTGGCGGCCAACAGCGGTGCGACGTTGGCGTAGCTGTCGATATCGTAGGGCCAGCCATGCAACAGGATCACCACTTGGCCATTGGCCGGGCCGACCTCGGCGTAGGCCACGTCCAGCAGGCCGGCCTTGATGTGCTTGAGCGTCCCGAACGCCGATTGATGCTGCGGTGCCGGGGTTTGCGGTTCGGGCATCTCGGCATGGGCCATGCCCATGGCCACGAATGGCAACAGGGCAAAAGCCAGGAAAAGTGGGTGGCGTTTCAACTGAGCGTGCATGGCGAGCCTCCTGGGGCTTGATGTGTGCCGGGTGCTCAGTTGAACGTCGTGCTGTATCGGCTGTGTTTCAGCAAGTGCCATGGGTTAAACGTTGTGTATCGCAACGGGCCCTGGATACAGTGCGATACACATACGCGGATCAGAAATCCATTCGAAGCCCCAGCGTGCCTTGGCGGCCGTTGAGGGCATTGCTGTCCAGGTTGCGGTTGTAGCCCAGTTGGCCGTACAGGCTGATGCCTTGGGCAACGGTCAAGGTGGCGCCGACGTTGAGGTCCAGCGTGGTCGACTTTTGCTCGGTGTTTATGTCGGTAGCATCATCGAACCTTACGGTGTTGGTGCCGGCGCGGGCATGCCAGACGTTGGCACGCACGTATGGCTGCAGGGGCATACCACTCACCTCATAGCTGCCACGCAAGCGGGCACCCAGGCGGGTGGTGACATGCGTGTCAGCGTCGTAGGAGACGGCGGAGATTCGGTCGTTCTGGCTGTCCAGCCGCGTGCGGTCGACGATGAGCTGGGCTTGTGGCTCCAGTTTCCATTGGGCACTCACAGTAAAAGGCCAGCCCGCTTCGGCGGACGCCAATGCATTGCTGCCTTTGGTTTTCATCTTGATGCCCCGGTCGGACTCGTTGTTGCCGGTGAAGCGGGTGCCCATTACCACCAGGTCCAGATAGGCGCGGTTGGCGCCGATCAGTGTCCAGTAGGCGCCCAGGCTGTCGCCGCGCAAGGTCAGGCGGCCTGCGTCCTTGTCTTGGAAGCCAGCGTTGAAACCCTTGACGTCGCCTTGCAGGCGGCTGTGGCCCACAAAGAAGCCAAGCCGGTGAGTCTGGCCGCTGTCCGTGGTGGTGGCGTACAGGTCGCTGCCCACCTGGAAGGCCGACAGCGAACTGTCCAGTGTCGGGCTGACCGTTCCCGCGAAACTCTGGCGACTGTTGCCGCCGTACACCCTGGCCCAACCCGTGGGGAATACCCCGGTTTGTTGCTGCTGGCGCTGATCGCCCACGCGCTCGTGGTAAGTCCCCAGCATGCCTTGCACGATTTGCTCGGCAGCTTGAAACAGCACGGCGTACACCGGCACTTCGGCGCGGTAAAGGGGGATTGCGGTGTTGCCT
>NZ_WKDV01000025.1:0-94923 GCF_021605825.1 Pseudomonas sp. PA-6-3C | reverse complement strand
CTCGCCCCCCCGCCCCCACCCGCCCCCCGCAGCACAAGTCTCGCTCAACGCACACCCCCACCCCGCACCCCCCCCCCCACAACCACCCCCCCACACAAGCCAATCCCCACACAAGCCAGCTCCCACACAAGCCAGCTCCCACACAAGCCAGCTCCCACACAAGCCAGTTCCCTCAGAGTCAGTAACCGACGGTGAAGCGTTGGCGCGAGTGCTTCGGCGATTCCACTTCGTCGATCAGGGCGATGGCAAAGTCAGCAAAACTGATCCAGCTACGGCCCTCGGCGCTCACCAGCAGATCGTCCTGGCCCAGACGGAATTTCCCGGTGCGCTCGGTTTCAACAAACTCCGCCGATGGCGACAGGAAGGTCCAATCCAGGTCTTTTTCCTGACGCAGCACGTCGAGAAACTCAGCCCCGGCGCTGGCTTCGGCTTTGTATTCAGCCGGGAAACCCTCGCTGTCGATCACTCGACTGCCACCTGGCAACAACAGCGAACCCGCACCGCCCACCACCAGCAGGCGTTTCACGCCGGCTTTTTTTACCGGGCCGATCACGGCGCTGGCGGGCAGGGTGGCGAAGTGCGCCGCACTGATCACCACGTCGTTGCCGCTCACTGCTTGCTGCAAGGCCGTTGCATCAAGGGCGTCGACCTTTTTAACGGTAAGGCCTGGGCGTGCGGCCAGCGTGTCGGTGTTACGCGCAATGGCAGTAACGGTATGCCCACGACGCAGCGCTTCTTCCAGCAGTTGGCTACCGGCACGGCCGGTGGCACCAATGATTGCAATCTTGCTCATGACGTTCTCCAGTACGTTAGGGTTTAAAACCAATCACCACTTCATTTCGCCCTTGGCGACTTTGGCACCCAGTTCCAGGCTGCTTTCGTCTTTAAGGTTCGGGTAACGCTTTTTCATCGCCGCGATCAGCGCAGTCGAATCCTTGGCCTTGGCGGTCTCGATATCGAAGGCCTTGATGTAGTCGGCGGTAAAGGCCACGGACTGCACGGTCGGTGTGCCCAGGTAGTGGCCAGGGATCACGGTGGCCGGTTTCAGGTCCTGGATACGTTGCAGGGTGGCCAGCCAGTCGGTGTGGGATTTGGCGGTTTGCGTGTCGGCCATCCACACGTGGGTGTTTTCAAACACCACGACGCCACCGACGACCGCCTTGATCGAGGGGATCCACACAAAGGTGCGCTCAGGTTGCGGACCGTCCAGGCCGATCACTTCCAGGCTTTTGCCTTCCAGCGTCAGGGTATGGCCCTGCAACACCTGCGGGATGATGGCTTTGCTTGGCTTGTCGTCGCCGAGTTTCGGGCTCCAGAACGCGATTTTTTGCTCGACGGTGGCCTTGATATGGTCCACCACCGGCTGGGTGGCCAGCACTTTGGCGTCGGGGAACGCGGCGGTCAGGGTGTCGAGGCCGAAGTAGAAGTCCGGGTCGCCGTCGCTGACGTAGATGGTGGTGAGGTGTTTGCCGCTGCTGCGGATTTTCTGCACCAGTTGCTCGGCTTGGGTCTTGCCGAACTGGGCGTTGACCAGGATGAGGTCTTTTTCACCGCTGACCAGTACCGAGCTGACCGGCATCATGGCCGAGGTGCCAGGGTTGTAGGCATCCAGCTTCAGGTCGGCAGCCGCAGCATGGGCAGCGAACGCCAGGGCGGCCGAAGCCAGGGCAAATCGTTTAAGTACCGAGATCATGTGCAGCTCCAGCAGCAGGTAAGTGATGCACAGAGCTTAGTTGCACCAAACACAACAAAAAATGCGATGCTTGGACATAGTTTGTTTCTAAAAGCGTGCAAATCATGGATCGTCTTCAAGCAATGCGGGTGTTTGTCACGGTAGTTGACCTGGGCAGCCAGTCCGCCGCCGCCGATCAGTTGGACCTGTCGCGGCCGGTGGTCTCGCGCTATCTGGCTGAACTTGAGGATTGGGTCGGTGCGCGCTTGATGCATCGCACCACGCGCAAGCTCAGCCTCACCGCCGCCGGCAGTGAAACGCTGCCGCGCTGCCGGCAAATGCTGGAGCTGTGCAGTGACATGCAGGCGGCCGTCAGTGAGCCGGATGAAGCGCCGCGTGGCCAGTTGCGCCTGAGTGTCAGCAGCTCATTCGGCCAGGCGCAGTTGGCGGATGCCGTGGCCGAATTCGTCAAGCGCTTCCCGTTGGTCAGCATCGACCTGCAGATGCTCGACCGCACGGTAAACCTGGTGGATGAGCGTATCGACCTGGCCATCCGCACCAGCTTTGAGCTGGACCCCAACCTGATCGCGCGCAAGCTCACGCTGTGTCGCTCGGTGATCTGCGCGTCACCGGCGTACCTGCTGGAACACCCGCAGCCTCGGCAAGTCCACGACTTGGCGGAGCACAACTGCCTGACGCATTCTTACTTCGGCAAAAGCCTGTGGCACTTCACCGAGAACGGCGAAGCAGTCTCGGTGGCGGTGCAGGGCAATATCACCGCCAACGAGGCCACGACCTTGCTGCGGGTGACGCTGGCGGGCGCCGGGGTGGCGCGGCTGCCCAGTTATCAGGCGGGGGACTACATCCGCAGTGGCGAATTGATCCGGCTGCTGCCCGAGGCTGAGCCGCAGCAAATGAACGTCTACGCCGTGTATGCCTCGCGTAAACACATGCCGTTGGCGTTGCGCAGCCTGCTGGATTTTCTGGTGCTGCGGTTCCCGGAAGAGCCGGTGTGGGATATCGGTCTGTAAAGCCGACATAAAGATGTTGAATGACGCCCAATAATGGCAACTCGCCCTGACTGACCTATGCTTTAAACAGCACCGAGTCGATCTATTCAGAGGTGTGCCATGACCCTAAAAATTAGAAAGTACCTGATGATTTTCATCCTGTCCGCGTTAGCCACCGCGCTGTACGGCACGGCCGCCTATCGGGTTGAACAGACCCGTATGCAACCGACCTTTGCGATCAGTTGCCATCAGGATCTGTGTGTGCCGCGTACCGGTAGTTTCAGCGCGCTCAGGTAGGCTGTGATCGTTCCCACGCTCCGCGTGGTAATGCAGCCCAGGACGCTCCGCGTCCCGCGTCAATCCGCCTTCAGTTGCTCGCGAAACGCCTTGGGCGAAAACCCCACCCGGCGGCGGAACAGCCGGGAGAAGTTGGTCGGGTCGGAAAACCCCAACACCTCCGACATCTCATTGATGGTCATGCTGGTGTAGGTCAGCAAGCGCTTGGCTTCCAGCAACTGGCGGTCATGCATGATCTGCAAAGCAGGCTGGCCACCCAATTCCCTGCACGTACCGTTCAGGTGTGAGACCGAGATACCCAGCTTGTGCGCCAGGTCTTCAATCTTCGGGTGTTCGCGGTAATGTTGCTCGACCAACTGCGTGAAGCGACGGAAATACTCCCGGCCACGTGGGGCGCGCGGGTGGCGGCGCTGGATGGCTTGACGGCTGATCCACACCAGCAGCACGCTGACCAGGGCGTGCATCATCATGTCGCGGGCCGGTTGTTCATCGGCGTACTCATCCTGCAGTCGGTCGAACAGGCTGTTGAGGTAATCGCTGTCCTTGCCGGCGGGGTAATTGCCCAGGGCCTGCAAACCGTCCACCGTCGCGCCTAACTGTGTCTGCAAATGGCTGACCAGCGGCGCGGCCAGCGTCAGGATAAAACCTTCCACATCTTCAGAAAACCGAAACCCGTGTACACACAACGGCGGCAGCACCTGCAAGGTGGCTTCGCTGAGGGTAGTACGCTGGCCTTCGATTTCCAGCTGCGCCTGGCCTCTGTGTACGTACAGCAACTGGCACAGGTCCGCGTGCCGGTGGGGTTGGATTTCCCACTGGTATTCCCGGCTCCGTCGGGAAATGGTTTCACAGTGCAACAAATCCGGAGTCGGCCATTGCTGACTTTCTCCGTAAAGCTTGAAGACCGGAATCGCGGTACTGGCAGTTTTGGTCATGGTTTCAATCCGATACTCAGGATAGTGGTGCGGTAATCGCCCCAATTGGCAAAAAGCGCAGGCTTTGTCTCAGTTTTCACCTTCTTATGGCGGCCACTCAAGTGAAAAATGATCAGCAACAGGATGAATGACAACTCTTTCACCCTATCCGTTCGGGTGAAGCTTGCGAGCCATAAAAATAATGAAAACGCTGAAAACCCAAGTCGCCATTATTGGCGCCGGTCCCTCCGGATTGCTGCTCGGCCAACTGCTGCATAACGCTGGTATCCAGACCCTGATTCTAGAGCGCCAGAGCGCCGACTACGTGCAAGGCCGTATCCGTGCCGGTGTGCTGGAACAAGGCATGGTCGACCTGCTGCGCGAGGCCGGCGTCAGCCGACGCATGGACGCCGAAGGCCTGGTGCATGATGGCTTTGAGCTGGCGCTCAATGGTCAGCTGACCCATATCGACCTCAAAGGCTTGACCGGCGGTCAGTCGGTGATGATCTACGGCCAGACCGAAGTCACCCGCGACCTGATGGCCGCCCGCGAGGCTGCCGGGGCTGTGACCCTGTACGAGGCGCGCGACGTGCAGCCCCATGACCTTAAAACTGATCGGCCCTGGCTCACCTTCGAACATGCCGGCGAAACCTATCGCCTGGACTGCGACTACATCGCCGGGTGCGACGGTTTCCACGGGGTGGCGCGCCAGGCGATTCCGCCTGAGGCGTTGCAGGTGTTCGAGCGCGTCTATCCGTTCGGCTGGCTGGGCATCCTCGCCGATACACCGCCGGTGCATGACGAGCTGGTGTATGCCAAACATTCGCGTGGCTTTGCGTTGTGCAGCATGCGTTCGCCGACCCGCAGCCGCTATTACCTGCAGGTGCCGGTCGATGAGCCTCTGGATGATTGGTCGGATGAGCGTTTCTGGGCCGAGCTGAAAACCCGCCTGCCCAGCCAGTTGGCCGAGCAACTGGTCACCGGGCCGTCAATCGAAAAAAGCATCGCGCCGCTGCGCAGCTTTGTGGTGGAGCCGATGCAGTACGGGCGCCTGTTCCTG
Source organism: Pseudomonas sp. PA-6-3C (assembly GCF_021605825.1). Taxonomy (NCBI): domain Bacteria; kingdom Pseudomonadati; phylum Pseudomonadota; class Gammaproteobacteria; order Pseudomonadales; family Pseudomonadaceae; genus Pseudomonas; species Pseudomonas sp. PA-6-3C. The sequence goes on along the minus strand of NZ_WKDV01000025.1, from coordinate 89,970 downwards.
CTCGGTGACGCCGCGCATATCGTGCCGCCCACCGGCGCCAAAGGCTTGAACCTGGCGGCCAGTGATGTGAGCACGCTGTTTCGGATCATGCTCAAGGTGTACCGCGAGGGCCGCGTGGACTTGCTGGAAAAATACTCGGCCATCTGCCTGCGCCGGGTGTGGAAGGCCGAGCGGTTTTCCTGGTGGATGACCTCGATGTTGCACCAGTTCCCGGACGCCGACGGCTTCAGCCAGCGAATTGCCGAGAGCGAGCTTGAGTATTTCATCCATTCGCAGGCGGGGCGCAAAACCATCGCAGAAAATTACGTCGGACTTCCTTACGAAGCTATCGAGTAGCCTGCTATCGTATCCAGCATTCCCGCAGGCTCTTCCTTGCCTGCGGGCCTTGCTCGAAGGTTATGCCGTGACCAGCCTCAACCAACCCGCTCAGCCCGTTCCTGCCGTTCGCAGTGTGCTCGCCGCCTTGATGCTGGCGATTTTCCTCGGCGCCCTGGACCAGACCATTGTCGCCGTGTCAATGCCGGCGATTTCCGCGCAGTTTCACGATGTAAACCTGCTGGCCTGGGTGATCTCCGGCTACATGGTGGCGATGACCGTGGCCGTACCGATCTACGGCAAGCTCGGCGACCTGTACGGGCGCCGGCCGATGATGTTGATCGGCATGGGTGTGTTCACCCTGGCCTCGCTGTTTTGCGGCATGGCGCAAAGCATGGAGCAGTTGGTGCTGGCGCGGATTCTCCAGGGCATCGGTGCCGGCGGGATGATCTCGGTCAGCCAGGCGATCATTGGTGACATCATCGCGCCCCGTGAGCGTGGCCGTTACCAGGGCTATTTCAGCAGCATGTACGCGGTGGCCAGCGTGGCCGGGCCGGTGCTGGGCGGCTACATGACCGAATACCTGTCGTGGCGTTGGGTGTTTTTGATCAACCTGCCGCTGGGCGCCGGGGCCTGGTATGTGGCGCACCGCACACTGGTAGGGCTGCCGGTGCCGCAGCGCAAGCCGATTATCGATTACCTCGGCACCGTGCTGATGATCATCGGCCTGACCGCCTTGCTGCTGGGCATCACCGAAATCGGCCAGGGCCATCATTGGCGTGACGAGCAAGTACTGGGGCTGTTGGCCTGCGCGTTGGTGGCCTTGACGGTGTTCGTGTGGCACGAACGCCGGGCGCGCGAGCCATTGTTGCCGATGCACCTGTTCGCCAATCGCAGCGCAGTGCTGTGCTGGTGCACGATTTTCTTCACCAGCTTCCAGGCGATTTCCCTGACGGTGTTGATGCCGTTGCGTTATCAGACGGTGACCGGCTCGGGGGCCGACAGCGCCGCCTTGCACTTGCTGCCATTGGCCATGGGCTTGCCGATGGGGGCCTATTTCGCCGGGCGCATGACCTCGGTGACCGGGCGTTATAAACCGATGATCCTCACCGGCGCATGCTTGAGCCCGCTGGCGATTCTCGGCATGGCCTACAGCGCGCCGCAGGCGGTGGAGCTTACGGCGGTGTTTATGCTGCTGTGCGGGATTGCGGCGGGGATGCAGTTTCCGACGTCCCTGGTGGGTACACAGAACTCGGTGGAGCAGCGCGATATTGGCGTGGCCACCAGCACGACTAACCTGTTCCGCTCGTTGGGCGGGGCGGTCGGTGTGGCGTGCATGTCGGCGTTGCTGCTGGCGTTGTTGCAGGATTCCAGCTTTGCGCATTTGGCCAGCGGCGCGCTGGGGGCTGAAGGCAGTTCCGGCAACGTGTTGCTCGACGGCCTCAACGCCGCGCCGGGGCCTGCGCAGGATGCCTTGCGCGGGGAGCTGGCGGTGACATTCCGGCATTTGCTGATGGTGAGTGCGGCGGTGTCGTTGCTGGGGTTGGCGGCGGCCATTGCGATGCCCAATCGTGTGCTGCGTGGGCGTGAAGACAAAGCACGTTAACTGACACAACGATGATCAAACTGTGGGAGCAGGCAAGCCAGCTCCCACAATGGATTGCATTCCAACTCAGATCAGGGGCTGTAGTACCCAACCGCCACCATAAAATGCCCGGCCTTGCGCACGTACGCATGCTTATTCTCAACCTTGTCGGTCACCGGGTTCTTCCAGCGGTACTTGTATTCGCCCTGATCCTGCTCGGCCATCAGCTTCAGAATGGGTTCACCCACCGGCTTGCCATCCTGGTCTTTGATCTTGCGAAAGTCGGTATTGACCAGTCGCAAGTTGGTGCCATGCGCCACATACCGCCCGGTGTTCAGATCGACCACAAACACATACAAATCATCCTGCAGAAACCCGCCCTGCAATGAATTGATCGCCTTGAGCGTGCCTGCCTCATCCTTGACCAGCGCCTTCACAGCCTTGTTGCGCAACGCTCGGGCCTGTTCCGGTGTGGCCCGTGGCAGGTAGTAACCCACCGCCAGGATGCGTTCACCCACGCGCTGATAAAACACGTGCTTGTGCTCAACCTTGCCGTCGTTCCAGTTCTGCCAGCGGTAGTCGGCTTGTTGGATGCCCTGGCCTTCGGGCACGGTCAGCGCCTGTTTGAACGAAGCTTGCAGGTCTGGCCCGAGCACCTCGGACACATCACGGCCGATCAATGCAGAGGAAGGCCCGCCGCTGGCTAACAACACGCCCTTGGTGTCGACCACGAACACATAGCGGTCATGGTCGATAAACTCACCCTGGCGGCTGAACGCGGCGAAGGCTTTGTCGCCGTTGCTTTGGAAGTAAGTGACAGCCTTTTCCAGCAGAGCCTTGGCGGCCCGAGCGTCCTCATCCTGAGTGGTCGCGTGCACCTGGCTGAACCCCAACAGCAGCAGGCAGGTGAGTCGGAGCAATCCCTTCATTACCGATCCCTCGTTATGGTTGATGTGAGCACAGCGTAGACGGCTCCTGCTCAGGGCGCCGCCAGCCACTGATTGACGATGCCTTCATACACCCCGGTGGCCATGCTCAGGTGCAGCCACTGGTCGACGTAGCTTTTCCACGCCACATCATCGCGGGGCAGCAGGAAGGCCTTTTCGCTGTATTGCATCTGCCGCTCGGGGTTGACCGCACACAGCCCAGGTTTCTGTTTTTGCTGGAAGCGCGCTTCGCTGGCGTCGGTGATCATCACGTCGGCTTTGCCCGCCAGCAGTTCGTCGAAAATCGTCACGTTGTCATGCAGGCGGATTTGCGCCTTGGCCAGGTGGGCGCGGGCAAACACCTCGTTGGTGCCGCCCGCCGGCTCGATCACACGCACCTGCGGCTGGTTGATCTGCTCGACGCTCTGGTAGCGCTGTACATCGGCGCAGCGCACCAGCGGGATCTTGCCATCGACGCCGAGAGGCTGGCTGAAGAAGGCTTTTTTCTGGCGTTCCAACGACACCGAAATACCGCCCACCGCGATGTCGCAGCGCTGGGCGAGGAAGTCCGGCATCAGGGTTTTCCAGGTAGTGGGCACCCATTTGATGTTGGCGTTGAGGCTCTTGGCCAGGGACTCGGCCATGGCGATATCAATGCCTTCGTAGCGCCCATCGGCACGCAGCGAGGTGTAGGGCTTGTAGTCGCCGGTGGTGCAGACGGTGAGGGTGCCGTTTTGCAGTACCTCGTCCAGGCGTGAATCGGCCAGGGCGTGGGTGGCCACGCTTGCCAGTAAACAGAAGACCAGGGGAGCTTTCATGCGGTCGAATCCTTGGGGCATGCTCGGGTCGCCATTATTTCCAGCTATGCGCAGGGATGGCAATTGTTTAGCCAGGCTGCAACCAAACTCCGTCAACCCTGAATTGAACAACCTTTGTGGGCGTGTGACGCTGCCGGGCATCTACCTCACTGTGAATCTCGCATGGACGGCTCCCCTGACACTCACCTCGCGACACTGCCGTCCGCGCTGGCCTTCTGGGCCTTGTTCCACTGCCGACACGCGCGCCCACCGGATACCTTTCTCTTACGTTGATTTGCCCCATGAATGACGCGCACCTGTGCGCCTGCCTGACGCAAACGTATGAGAGTTCCCATGAGTGTTTTTGCCAGCCTGCAAGAAGCCCAGTCTTTTCTTGAACAGCACCCGGACATCGAAATGTTCGAGCTGTTTATCCTCGACAACAACGGCGTGCCACGCGGCAAGTTGCTGCACCGCGATGAGCTGCTGGCGGTGTATGAAAGTGGCCGCCCGTTGCCCAGCACCATCCTGGGCCTGACGATTAACGGCGACGACGTGGAAAACTCCGGGCTGGTGTGGGAAGTCGGCGATATCGACTGCCGCGCCTACCCGGTCAGCGGCAGCTTGCAGCGTATGCCGTGGCGCCTGATCCCGACAGCCGCCGTGCAAGTCAGCATGCACCCCACCGAAGGCTTGCCGGCCACCGTGGCTGACCCTCGGCATTTGCTGGCCAAGGTGATCGACGACCTCAAGGCCGACGGTTATTACCCGGTGATGGCGGCGGAGTTGGAGTTTTACCTGCTCGACCAGAAACCCGACAGCAACGGCCGCCCACAACCGGCACGGGATGTGGACGGCAATCGCCCGCGCTCGACCCAGGTGTACGGCCTGCGTGAGCTGGAGCAAATCGAGCCGTTCCTGGCCGACCTCTACAGCGCTTGCAAGCTGCAAGGCATTCCGGCGCGCACGGCGATTTCCGAGTATGCGCCGGGCCAGGTGGAAATCACCCTGGAACATCGCGCGGATGCCCTGCAAGCCATGGACGAAGCGGTGCGCTACAAGCGTCTGGTCAAGGGCGTGGCGCATAAGCACGCAATGACCGCCTGCTTTATGGCCAAGCCATTCGATGACTTGGCGGGCACCGGCATGCACATGCATGTGAGCCTGGCGGATGCCCAGGGCAATAACCTGTTCGCCAGCGAGGCCGCCGATGGCACGCCGCTGCTGCGCCAGGCGGTGGGCGGCATGCTCAGCACCTTGCTTGATTCGCTGCTGATGTTTTGCCCGAATGCCAACTCTTATCGGCGCTTCCAGACCAACAGCTATGCGCCGCTGGCGGCCACCTGGGGCGTGGATAACCGCACCGTCAGCCTGCGCGTGCCGGGCGGGCCTGCCTATTCCCGGCATATCGAACACCGGATTTGCGGGGCCGACGCCAATCCTTACCTGGCGGCTGCCGCCATCCTGGCGGGTATTCACCGAGGCATTCGCGAACAGCGCGACCCCGGTGCGCCGGTGGAAGGTAACGGATACGCCCAGGCCAAGGAGTTGCTGCCCACTGACTGGCTGACCACCTTGCGTGCGCTGGAGGGTTCAAGCTGGGCGCGGGAGGCGTTTGGCAGTGAGTTTCTCGGCGTCTATTTGGCGGTGAAGCGTGAGGAATATCGTCAGTTCATGGGGGAGGTGGGCGAGCAGGATTGGCACTGGTATCTGCATCAGGCGTGATCCGCTGGCAGCAGATTTGGATACACCGAAGAGCTGCTTTTCTGTGGGCGCTGGCTTGCCTGCGAAGGCATCAACTCGGTGTACCCGATGTACCGAGGTGCCAGCATCGCAGGCAAGCCAGCTCCCACAGTCGAACGTCGGTGTTTTACAGGCGTCACGGTTTCAACCTTTTTTTCACGTTGCAGTGGTTAAGCTGCGGATCAAGGTCGTTCACCACCGTTCCACCCACATGAGCCCGCGATGTCGCCACAACCTCCATCCTCTATCGAGATCGAATTCACCGAGCGCTGTGACCGCGAGCATGCGCAGGTCTGCGGCGACACGCGTCCGCCCGCGCTGCTCAAGCGTCTGGCGGCCTGGCGCGATGAACGGCTGGTGCGCCAAGCGTTGAAAGTGGCCGGTGAGCCTGGGTTGATCCTCGACCTGGCGTGTGGCTCCGGCCGGTTTTGGCCCGTGTTGGCCGAACACGTCAACCGGGTGATCCTGGCATCCGACAACTCCCAGGACATGCTCGACCATGCGCGCACCCATCACCCGGCGGCGTTGCTCAAGCGGGTCAAAACGTTCCAGGGTTCGGCGTTTTCCATCGGCCTGTCGGCCAACGCCGTGGACTGTATTTTCTGTTTGGAACTGTTTCGTCATGTGCCCAGCAGCGACGTACGCATGGCGCTGTTGCGCGAATTCCACCGTGTCAGTCGCGACACAGTGATTGTCGCGGTGAGCTCGCGCACACCGGTGGAGGACGAATTCCGCCAGGCCGGTTTCAAGGTCCTCCATCAGCAGGAGTTCCTGCCGGGCTCCAAGCTGTGGCGTGTCTACGTCTTGCGTAAGAGAGGCTAAGTCCCGCCTGTCGGACTATTCTTCCTCTCTTGTCAGAGTTTTCATGATGGTGTGTGCACTGCGGATGCTCGCAAGTCCCTTTCGCGATATATACTGCGCGCCATTCTTCAAGGGAGAGCCGTGTGGCCATCGATATTCACTGGATCTGCGACAACGATAGCCTCGGCCAGCATTGCGCCGAATGGCAGCAGTTGCCATTCGTCGCCCTCGACACCGAATTCATGCGGGTCGACACCTTTTATCCCATTGCCGGGCTGATCCAGATCGGTGATGGCGTTCGCGCTTACCTGATCGACCCCCTGACCATCGATAACTGGCAACCCTTGGCCGCCTTGCTGGAGAACCCGGCGGTGATCAAGGTGGTGCACGCCTGCAGCGAAGACCTGGAAGTGTTGTTGCGCCTGACCGGCAGCCTGCCGGTACCGCTGTTCGACACTCAATTGGCAGCGGCTTACCTGAACCTCGGTTTCTCCATGGGCTACTCGCGCCTGGTGCAGGCTGTACTCGACATCGAGCTGCCAAAGGGCGAAACCCGCTCGGACTGGCTGCAGCGGCCGTTGTCCGAGACCCAGGTGAGCTACGCCGCCGAAGACGCGGTGCACCTGGCCGAAGTCTATGTGCGCTTGCGCCCGCAGCTGTCGGATGACAAATATGCCTGGGTACTGGAAGACGGCGCCGAACTGGTGGCCAACCTGCGCCGCGAAGTCGACCCGTATGAGGTGTACCGTGACGCCAAGCTGGCGTGGAAACTCTCGCGTGCGCAGCTCGCCGTATTGCGTGAACTGTGCGCCTGGCGCGAGCAGCAGGCCCGTGCCCGTGACCTGCCGCGCAACCGCATCATTCGCGAACACTCATTGTGGCCCTTGGCCAAATCCCAGCCGGATAACCTCGCTGCGCTGGGCAAGATCGAAGACATGCACCCGCGCACTGTGCGTCAGGACGGCCAGTTTCTGCTGGACCTGATCAAGCGCGCCGGCAGCGTGTCGATGGACCAGTGGCCACCCGCCGTGGCTGAGCCGCTGCCGGTGGACGCTGCTGTGCTGATCAAGCAACTGCGCGCCCTGGGCCAGGCCGAGGCCGAGCGCCTGGAGATGGCGCCGGAACTGATGCTGCGCAAGAAAACCCTCGAAGCCCTGGTCAAGAGCGGCTACCCCGATGGGCCTTATACATTGCCAGACTCGCTGCGTGGCTGGCGCCGCGAGTTGATGGGCCAGGCGCTGCTCGACAGCCTGGCCACTGCCGGAGAACAGCCTTGAAACGTATTTGCTCCATTTATCGCAGCTTGAAAAAAGACGGGATGTACCTCTACGTGCTCAAAAGCGATGCGCTGGAGCGTGTGCCGGAACCCTTGATGACTGCCTTCGGCAAAGCCCATCTTGCATTCGAGATGATACTCACGCCGGAGCGCAAGTTGTCGCGCGAGGACATTACCGTGGTCCTGGAAAACCTCGACAAGCAGGGCTACCACCTGCAAATGCCACCGGCCGAGGACGAGTACATCGAGCACTTGCCCGAAGAGCTGCTGCGCCGCAACGACCCGATGTAACCGGTCAGTGCCCTGTCCAGGGCACATTCTTTTATGGACTCGTATTCGTTTGGCGGTGGCCGTAAGGAAGCGGGCGGCCGTCTGCACTGTTTTTGAAAGGTTTGAACCATGCGTGTTCTGATTGCTGAACAGGATCACCCGCTCTACGCCCAATTGCTGAGCGAAGCGGCCCCGGACCTTGAGGTGCTGACCAGCGGCGACTCGGCCGAACTGTCGCGCCTGGCCGCCGATTGCCCGGTTTGGCTGGGCCAGCCGGACCTGCTCGCCACCTTGCTGCGCCAGGGCCATAAGCCGCAATGGCTGCAATCGACCTGGGCGGGTATCACGCCGCTGCTGGCCGATGGCTTGCCGCGCGACTATCGCCTGACCCGCGCGGTCGGCATCTTTGGCCAGGTCATGGCCGAGTTCGTGCTCACCTATATGCTCGGCCATGAGCGCGAAGTGCTGGCGCGACTGGTCAGCCAGGTCGAGCGCAAGTGGGACAACCGCATGGGCCAAAGCCTGGCGGGGCGCAAGGTGCTGGTGGTTGGCACCGGCGATATCGGCCAGAGCGTTGCTGATTTTTTGCTGCCGTTTGGCGTCAAGCTCTACGGGATTGCCAGCAGCGCGCGAGAACAGGCACCGTTTATCGAAGTGGCCGGGTTGGACCAACTGAGCCGGCTGGTGGGGGAGGTGGACTACGTGATCAACCTGCTGCCGAACACGCCTGATACCCATGATTTGTACAACGCGGCGCTGTTCAAGCAATTCAAGCCGACGGGGTTGTTTATCAACGTCGGGCGCGGCGTGGCGGTGGTCGATGCCGATTTGGTCGAGGCGCTTAAAGAGGGGCACTTGGCCGGTGCGGTGATCGACGTGTGCCGTCAGGAGCCTTTGCCGCAACGCCATCCGTTCTGGACTGCCTGGGGCTTGCTGTTGACCGGGCACAGTTCCGCGCCGACGTCGCCGGGGATGATGGTGGAATTGTTTGTGCAGAACCTGCGGGCTTATCAGGCCAAGGATGCACTGCGCGGGGAAGTCAGCTTCGAAAGGGGCTATTAAACGTGTGAGCTGGGCTTATGTGGGAGCTGGCTTGCCTGCGATAGCATCACCTCGGTCTACCTGATTCACCGAGGTGCCTTCATCGCAGGCAAGCCAGCTCCCACACAAGCCCGCACATATTGGATCTATGCAAGGCTTACAGGCTGAAATCACCCTCGGACACCAGTTCGCTCAGCGGCCGACGCGGGCTTGGCGCTTCACGACCTTGCAGGTACTCCGGCAAGCTCGACTTGTCCCCCAGCTTGCCCACGGCCACAGCCGCGTGCAGGGCATAACCTTCTGGAATCTTCAGCTCTTTGCGGGTCAGCTCCTGATCGAAACCGGCCATGCCGTGGGTGTGCCAGCCGCTGAGGCTGGCTTGCAGCGCCAGGTGGCCCCACGCCGAACCGGTGTCGAAGGTGTGCCACAGCGCCGGGGTTTCTTCGCTGGCGCCGGGGGCGGTAAAGTCGGTTTTTGAAGCGATGATCACCAGGGCCGACGCGTGTTGCGCCCAACCACGGTTGAATTCATTGAGCAACCCCAGGAAACGCTCCCAGTTCGGTGTGTCGCGGCGCGCGTAGAGAAAGCGCCATGGCTGCGAGTTGTAGGCCGACGGCGCCCAGCGTGCGGCTTCGAAGAAGCTCAGCAGCGTCTCCTGCGGGATGCTTTCGCCGGTAAAGGCGCGGGGCGACCAGCGCTCGGTGAATTGGGTGTGGATCGGGTAATCGGCAACGCGTGTCATGGGCAGTTCCTGATCGTCAATTCGGCCTTCAAAGCTACTGCGCGCCCACTAGACTGACAAGTGTTGTTACACCGCCAGTCGTAAGCGCTTGGCCCCAGGCGCCTTGGGCACTAGACTGGCGGCCTTTTCACCTTCCGATACTGATGTAGAGCCATGGCCGCCAAAGTCGAACCTTTCTGGATACGCAAAACCCTTGAACACCTCGACCAGGAGGAGTGGGAGTCGTTGTGCGACGGCTGTGGCCTGTGCTGCCTGCAAAAGCTTGAGGATGAAGAAGACAACAGCGTCTATTACACGCGCATCGCCTGCAAATTGCTCGACCTGAAAACCTGTCAGTGCAGCGACTACACCAACCGCCGCGCCTCGGTGCCCGATTGCATCCAGCTCACGCCGGGCCAGGCCGACCAGTTCAAATGGCTGCCGCCGACCTGCGGCTACCGCCTGGTCAGCGAACGCAAGGACTTGCCGCTGTGGCATCACCTGGTGTGTGGCGACCGCGATGCTGTGCACCATGAACGCATTTCCCAGTCCGGGCGCATGCTCGCCGAAGGCAGCGTGCCCGAGGATGACTGGGAGGATTACCTGATCTTCCGTGCAGGCTGAAAAAGGAGTGTGTATGAGGGTGGCAACCCGGCTGGCGGCATCCTTGGTGCTGCTGGCACTGAGCCTGCCTGCGTGGTGCGCGAAGAAAGTCGACCTCGATTATCACGTCAAGCTGCTGCCCCAGAGTGATCAGGCCGAGGTCCGCGTGAGCCTGTCCCAGGGTTCGGCTGTGCGCAGCCTGAACTTCGACCTGGGCCGTGACGGCGACTACAGCGACTTCAAGGCCGACGGCCAATGGCAGGTCACCGGCAGCCGTGGCCTGTGGCAACCCAGCGCCGACAAAGCCAGCCTGACTTACCGCGTGCGCCTCACCCATGCGCGCAAGCCGGGCGTGTATGAGGCGCGGATGACGCCGAGTTGGGCGCTGTTTCGCGGCGAAGACCTGGTGCCGGTTGCGCGGCTGGACCAGCAGGACGGTACCGAGTTGGTGTCGCGTCTGATGTTTGAATTGCCGGCCGGCTGGAAGAGCGTCGAAACCGCCTGGCCGCGTATCGGCAAGCACAAATTCCGTATCGACAATGTGTCCCGCCTGTTCGACCGGCCTACCGGCTGGATGCTCGCTGGCAGCCTCGGCAGTCGTCGCGTGCGCCTGGGTGAAACCGACGTCACCGTGGCCTCGCCCAAGGGGCAGGCCATGCGCCGGATGGACGTGCTGACGCTGCTGACGTTCGTCTGGCCGCAAGTCGAAGCCGCACTGCCACGCCATCCTGCCAAGCTGTTGATCGTCGGCGCCAGCGACCCGATGCGCCGTGGCGCTTTCTCATCGCGCGATTCGATCTACCTCAACAGCCGCACGCCGCTGATCAGCGAAAACGGCAGCAGCCCATTGCTGCGCGAAGTGGTGCAAGCCATTGGCCGTTTTAACGACCACGATACCAGTGACTGGATCAGCGAAGGGTTGGGCGAGTATTACGCCATTGAACTGCTGCGGCGTGCCGGCGGCATTACCGATGAGCGGTATGCGGCGATACAGACGCGGTTGGCCAAGGAGGGCAAGGGCGTGATCAGCCTGCGCGGCAATCAAGTCAACGCTGCGACCGTGGCGCGGGCGGTGCTGGTGTTGCAGGAGCTGGACCGCGAGATCCGCGTAAAGACCCACAACAAGCGCTCGCTGGATGATCTGGCGCAGGCGGTGATGCGGGCGAACAGTGTTAATACGGCGCAGTTTGTGCAGTTGGCTGAAAGTGTGATCGGCGAGTCGTCGGTGGTGCTGGACAACAAATTATTGCGTTGACCCAAAACAACTGTGGGAGCTGGCTCCCACAGTTGATTGGGGTTGGCCGGGCTATTTAGTGGCTTTCTCTGCCGCCACTTCAGCCTTGGTCTTCAAGTTCTTCAACTCTTCGCCCGCGCGTTCGATCTTGGTGCGCACACTGTTCATTTCCTGGCGGCCTTGCTCCAGCTTGTCCTTGAGCGAGCTGTGCCCGGTCACGCCGCGCACCAGCGCGACGCCACCAATCGCCACCTGGATCAGCCCGAAGATGCCGCCACGGCGCAGGCCTTTGCCGACCATCATCACACCGCCGGCCACCGAAAGAATGCGTTCCGACCCGTGTACGTTTTGCTCGCTTTTGGGGGCTGGCTGCAGGTGTTCGATGATAGGTCGCAGGGTTTTGCTGTCGCTCATGGTTTGTCTCCAACAAAGGCAAGTGTAAGTAGCTGACTGTTTGCAGGCGCCGGATGTTCCCGAAATATCAGTACTTGGGGCCTGAGCGGGTGTTGTTGCCCTTGGCCAGACGGTCGTACAGCACCACATTGACGGTGGCGGCAAGGTTCATGCAGCCGGTGGTCGGGATGTACACCACGTCTTCACACCAGTCGCGGATCTCTTTGTCCAGCGAGCCGTCTTCGGGGCCGAAGATGTACAGCGCGCGGTCCGGGTGCGTGTATTCGGGCAGCGGGCGGGCGCCTTCCACCAGCTCTATGGCGACCGGGATACAGCCCAGCGGCAGGATCTTTTTCAAGTCATCGATGCCGATCAACGGAATGTCGTGGTGGACCTTCTTGGTGTCGGTGATGAAGTCCCGGGCGCGCTCGTAACGCACGCCGGTGTAAAACACCGAGGCCACGCCGTAGCAGCCGGCGGCGCGCATCACCGAGCCGACGTTTTCGGGGGATTTGGGGTTATACAGACCGATGCAGCTGTAGCGTTTATTGCCCACGGGGAAGGGTGCCTTGGAGGAAAACCGCGATTATACGGCCTTGGAGGCATGTGTTGCTTGGGCGATCGCTATCGCGGGCAAGCCCGGCTCCCACACTTGGAATGCATTCCCCTGTGGGAGCTGGCTTGCCTGCGATGCGGCCCGCACAGACAAAGAAGGGCTTCAGTCGTCCTTTTTCATCAACCCCGCCAACGCCGCAAACGGGTTGTGCGTCGCCTTGGCAATCGTCGGGCTGCTGGTGGAGCCTTCGCCGAAATACTGCTGGTCGGTGTAGCGCGAGTGTTCGTTGTCGTGGCAGTACAGGCACAGCAACTCCCAGTTGGAACCGTCCTGGGGGTTGTCATCATGATTGTGGTTGCGATGGTGTACGGTCAGTTCGCTCAAGCGTTTGCCGGCAAACTCACGGGCACAGCGGCCGCACACGTGCGGGTACATCTTCAAGGCTTTGTCGCGGTAGCCCATTTCCCGGTCGCGCTGGGCATCGGCGAGGATGCGGTCCAGCTTGGCGGTGTGGGAGGGCGGGTTGGTCGAGCTCATCATGGCTCCTGGCTATTTGGGGGTTCACGGATAGGGTTGATTCTAGCCGCTCGCGAGGCAAATGACCGCTGGCTTTTTCAGCCGCGGTACAGCTGCGCTTGAGCGAACGTTTGTAGTATCGGCATATTCACTTCACAAGGATCTGAAACCTATGCGTGTGTACACATGGATCGCAGCCCTGCTGCTCAGCGTGCTGGCCGCTCAAGCCCAGGCGTTCTCCACACCCAAGCCCGGCCAGGTGATCGAGGTGGCCCTTGAGCAACTGCACCCGACCCAGGCCGTGGTGGGCTTTGACCAGATCTACTACAGCCTGGGGCTGTTCGCCGACAAACCGGCCAAGGTGTTCGACGAATACTGCGAAACCAACGGCCAGGGCGCCGCCGACAACGTGCCGAAGAAAGCCGACCTGCACCAACCCGACAGCTTCACCTGCAAAGACCCGGTGGGCACCCACCCCGACGACATGAAAACCGTGGTGGTCGGCCCCGGTGGCCAGTTGTACCTGACCGACGGTCACCATAGTTTTACCACCTTGTGGGAAGTGCCCGGCGGCGGCCCGCAGCTGAAAATGTGGGTCAAGGTAACCGATGACTTCAGCAACAGTGCCGACATGAACACCTTCTGGCAGCGCATGGAAGCGGCCCGCAAGGTCTGGCTCAAGGACAATCAAGGCCAGACCCTGCCGCCGCAACAGCTGCCTGCGCACCTGGGCTTCAAGAACCTGCAGGACGACACGTTTCGCAGCCTGGTGTATTTCACCCGTAAGGCCGCCTACGGCAAGCCGGACGATGGCGCGATTGCGCCGGAATTCCTGGAGTTCTACTGGGGCAACTGGCTGCGTACGCAGATTGATTTGAAGGCGTACAACTTGAACAAGAAGGGCGGCTACAAGGATGCGATTGAGGCGGTTGCCAAGCGCATGGTCAGCCTGGCGCCGGGTTCACAGGTGGGCAGCAGCGGTTTTACTGCCAGGCAACTGGGCGGTATGACCCAGCTGGACCAGGGCGAGCTGGACAAGACCTTCGAGAAAAAAGTGCCGTATGTGATCGATTACCGAAAATCCCGAAACTGACGCAGAACCAAAATGTGGGAGCTGGCTTGCCTGCGATGCTGGCACCTCGGTGATTCAGGTAGACCGCGGTGATGCTATCGCAGGCAAGCCAGCTCCCACACAAACCAGCTCCCACACAAGCGGGCTCCTACAGGTTTTTTTTTGTGTCAGCGGGCCTCAGCCCTTGAGCTTCTCGGCAATCCAGATGGTATGCCGGGTGCCCTTGTTGCCATGGGCGAACACCTGCACTTCCTCGGCCTTGAACCCGGCCTTGCGCAGTTTGTCGCTGAACAGCTTGTCGGCGCTGGCTGACCACACCGCCAGCACGCCTTTAGGCCGCAGCGCTTTGGCACACGCGGCCAGGCCACCGGCCGAATACAGCCAACTGTTGGCTTTTTGCGTCAGGCCTTCGGGGCCGTTGTCCACATCCAGCATGATCGCGTCAAAGCCTTGCGGCTCGGCCTGCAGCACCTTGGCCACGTCTTCCATGCGGATCACCGTGCGTGGGTCCAGCAGCGGGCGGCCGGATTTTTCCCCCAGTGGGCCACGGTTCCATTCCACTACGCCAGGCACCAATTCCGCCACCACCACTTCAGCGCTCTTGCCCAAATGCTTGAGTGCCGAGGCCAGGGTAAAGCCCATGCCCAGGCCGCCGATCAGCACCCGCGAACCCGGCCGACCGGCGACTTTACGGCAAGGAATCTCCGCCAGCGCGTCTTCGGAACCATGCATGCGTGTGTTCATCAACTGGCCGCCGTCACCGCCCTGGATCTTGATGACAAAATCCTCGCCGTATTCGAACAGGCACAAGGCACCGCCGTTGTCGGGGATTGGGGTGGTGTCGAGCAGAACGAAACGTTTCATGGAAATCTCATTGGGAAGGGCATTCTTGCGCGGTTGGGAGTAGCCTTACGACATTCCGGTCAGGCCATGGAGCCATCGATGAAGTGCAGCATTCTAACGGTCATTGCGTTGAGCGCGCTCACATTGGGTGCGGCGCAGGCGCAAGAGGCGCAAACCGTGCCCGTGGCGCCTACGCCAACCCCCGGTGCGCCGGGCACGCCGACGCCCACCTTGTACCCGCAAGTCACTCCGCCCGTGGCGCCCAAAACCACCGCGAACGGCTCACCGGCGCTGGTGCCGATTGTGTTGCCAACGCCGCCCAAGGATCAGACGGTGCCCGGCCTGCTGCAAAATGACAGCAAGCCGAAGACGCCCGGCGGTTAAAATTGCTGGGACAGTAATTGCCCGTCGGCCATGCGCAGGCGCTTGGACAAGGCAATCGCAATCGCGCGAATGATCTTGGCCGCTACCCTGGGGGCTTCGTTGAGCATTTTTTCCAGCGCATCTTTGCCCAGGTTCAACAGCACGCAATCACTGGCGGCCACGCAACTGGCGGAGCGCCGCTCGCCGTCAAGCACGGCCATTTCGCCAAAGGCCCGACCACTGCGCAAGGTGGCGATGGTCAGGCGCTGGCCGGTGTGATTGGTTTTTTGCACGGCCACCTGGCCGCTGTGCAGGATGCACATGAAGGTGCCCGCATCGCCCTCGAGGAAAATCACCTCATCGCGGGCAATGCTGCTGATATTGAAGTAGCCGGCGGCCACGTGAAAATCTTCCGGTAACAGCGGGTCGAACAGGCCGCAATCCATGAGCATGTCGCGGATTTCGTTGTTCATCAGAGTCGGTAGTGGCATAGCTGCAATCTTGGTCCATCAATCAAGTCGGGCGGTCTTGTGTTCAGACAGGACCGCCTTACTAAGTTCCTTAAACGAGCCCCAGGGCCTTGAAGACAAATCCATATTCGAGCGCTACGTCACGTAATCCCTGGTAACGCCCGCTCATCCCGCCATGGCCGGCACCGAGTTCAGTCTTGAGCAGCAACAGGTTGTGGTCGGTTTTGGTGTCGCGCAATTTAGCCACCCACTTGGCCGCTTCCCAATACTGCACGCGGCTGTCGTTGTAGCCGGCAATCACCAGCATGTGCGGGTAAGCCTGGGCCTGGACGTTTTCATAGGGCGCGTAGGCCTTGATGCGTTCATACACCTCGGGCTCTTGCGGGTTGCCCCACTCGTCGTACTCGGTAATGGTCAGCGGCAGTTCCGGGTCGAGCATGGTGTTGAGCACGTCGACGAACGGCACTTCGGCAATCGCCGCCTGAAACAGCTCCGGGCGTTGATTGAGCACCGCGCCGATCAACAGGCCGCCGGCACTGCCGCCGCTGATAGCCAGCTGCTTGGAGGTGGTCAGCCCTTCGGCGATCAAGTGCTCGGCGCAGGCGATAAAGTCGCTGAACGTGTTCTGTTTGTGTTCCTGCTTGCCATTGCGGTACCAGGCTTCACCCAGCTCACCGCCGCCGCGTACATGCGCGATGGCAAATGCCACGCCACGCTCCAGCAAACTCAGGCGCGCATGGGAAAACCAAGGGTCGAGGCTTGAGCCGTAGGCGCCGTAGCCATAGAGGTACAGCGGCGTGGGTTGGCCAAGCTGATCACGCTTGACCACCAGGCTGATCGGCACCTGAGTGCCATCTGCAGAAGTCGCCCACAGCCGTTGGCTGACATAATCGTCGGCGTTGAACACACCGAGTACCGGGGTTTCCTTGAGCACCACCTGCGCGCCGCTGGCCAGTTCAAGCTGGCGCACCTGGGCCGGACGGTTCAGGGCTTCATAACGCAGGCGGATCTTGTCGCTGGCAAATTCCAGGCTGTTCTGCACGTAAAGGCTGTAGGCGGCGTCAGGCAATTCCACGCGGTAGGCGCTCGAACCCTGCGGGTGCACTTCGATCACCGGCAGGCCGCCGATACGCAGACTCAAGGTCATGGCGCCGGCATTGAGGCTTACGCCGTCGAGCATCACGTCATCGCTGTGGGGGACCAGGTTCTGCCATTGATCCTCGCTTGGCACACTGCCAGTGTCGGCGGCGACGAACAGCGCATAGTTGATGCCGTCACGGTTGCTGCGGATAAACCAGGTCCATTGGTCATCCAGCATGCCGTGGTCGACATCGTATTCATGGTCTTCGACCCGTGGCGCCAGGCAGGTGAAAGCCTGCTGTGGCTGGTCGGCGTCCAGCGCCCAGATTTCGCTGGTGGTCTTGCTGCCCAGGGCCAGCAGCAATTGGCGCTCGGAGCTGGAGCGGTAGCAATGCAGGAAGAACCGCCCGTCGGGCTCGTGGAACACTTCCTGCGCTGCCGTGCCATCCAGGCGGTAGCGGTAAAGCTTGTGCGGGCGATGGGTGTCGTCCAGTTCGCCGAAGAACAGCGTCAGGCTGTCGTTGGCCCAGGTCATGCTGCCGTCGCAGTCTTCAAACTCCAGTTCGCTGACCTTGCCGGTGGCCAATTCCTTCACGTACAGGGTGTAAATCTCTTCACCGCTGGTGTCGAGGCTGTAGGCCAGGCGCAGGTGGTCGGGGCTGATGCTGAACGCGCCGAGGGAGAAAAAGCCGCCGTTTGCCAGCACATTCGGGTCCAGCAGCAATTCTTCGCTGCTTTCGTCCACCGTGTTGCTGTCATCCGACGGGCGACGGCAGCGGTAGTGGCGGGCGTATTCATCACCGGCGGTGGTGCGTGTGTAATACAGGTACGGGCCCCACGGCGAAGGCAACGACAGGTCGGTTTCCAGGATGCGGCCCTTGATCTCTTCGAACAGGCTTTGACGCAGGGCTTGCTGGCCGGCGAGCTGGTCTTCCTGCCAGGCGTTTTCGGCTTTGAGGTAATCGAGGACTTCAGGTGTGTCACGTTCCTGCAGCCAGGCATACGGGTCCGGGCCTTGGGCCTTGCGGGCGATCGGGGCAGTCGATATAGGCATGGATCACTCTCTGTCTGGCGGATGGTGGCAGGCATTGCAGCCGAGACACGCAAAAGCCGTTATCATAGCCGCCTCTTTGCCAGCCTTGCCATGGACACCATGACCGAGAACGACTATCTGACCGCTTGGGGCCTTTACGCCTTCGCCGCTTTGGGCTGCCTGTTGGTGTGGTGGCGCATGACCCGCTGGATCTGGCGCTGGCTGCGTGAGCCGCTGCAATTGTTGATGGCGGTGTTGCTGTTCAGCCCGACCATCGTCGACCCGGTCAAGACCCAGTTTGCGCCAGCCGTGGCCATTACCGCCCTGGACCTGGTGCTGCACGTGGGCAATAACGCCTGGCGGGCCATCTCCGACCTGTTCATGTACACGATGATCGCGTTTGGCGTGTATATCGTGTTCGTGTTGATCCGCTGGCCCATCGAGCGTGCCGCCAACGCCCGCCGTGAGCGCAAGGCCGCCGCCGACGCCGCACTGGCCGCCGAGCCGGTAGACGAAGACGACGAACCTTTCCGTCGCCCGCCGCCTGCCGGCAATCTGCGGGTTGAGCCGCGTCTTTAACGTTGTAAGCCCTGCAGCGAGAGCCCTGGCATGTGTGAATTATTGGGCATGAGTGCCAACGTCCCCACCGATATCGTGTTCAGCTTTACCGGGCTGATGCAGCGGGGCGGGCGTACCGGCCCCCACCGCGACGGTTGGGGCATCGCGTTTTACGAAGGCCGTGGCCTGCGGCTGTTCCAGGACCCGGCCGCGAGCAGCGAGTCGGAAGTCGCCCTGCTGGTGCAGCGTTATCCAATCAAAAGTGAAGTGGTGATTGGCCATATCCGCCAGGCCAATGTGGGCAAGGTGAGCCTGGCCAACACGCACCCGTTCGTGCGTGAACTCTGGGGCCGTAACTGGTGCTTTGCGCATAACGGCCAATTGGCCGACTTCAACCCGCGCGCCACGTTCTACCGGCCGGTGGGCGACACCGACAGCGAAGCGGCGTTCTGCGACCTGCTCAATCGCGTGCGCGAAGCCTTTCCGGAGCCGGTGGAGATCGAGCAGGTGCTGCCGGACCTGATCGCCGCCTGCGCCGAATACCGCAGCAAAGGCGTGTTCAACTGCCTGCTCAGCGACGGCGACTGGCTGTTTTGCTACTGCTCGACCAAACTGGCGCAGATTACCCGGCGCGCACCGTTTGGCCCGGCGCGTTTGAAAGATGTCGACGTGATCGTCGATTTTCAGGCCGAAACCACGCCTGATGACGTAGTCACGGTGATCGCCACCGAGCCCTTGACCGACAATGAAAACTGGACCCGCTACGAACCGGGCCAATGGAGCCTGTGGCGACGTGGTGAATGCGTCAGCCAAGGCGTTACCGAGTAAGGATATCGACCATGTTGCTCAGTTATCTGCGGTTGGTGCTGTTTGCCATTGGCTTGTTGGTCGGCGTGCAAGTGCCGGGGTTTATCAACGACTACGCCAAGCGCGTTGAAGCCCATTTGATCGAAGCCCAGACCGGCCTGCGCGGCTTCGATGCCACGGCGCAGCAGTTCTTCAATGGCGACTTGCAGGCGCTGGTGGCCCATTACCGCGCCAGTGATGACCCGGTGTTTCGCAGCGATGCCAACAGCCTGGGCACTTTGCTCGATCGTCAGGTGGCGTTGGACAAGCAGTTCCAGGCCATGCAAGGCCCGTGGTACATCCGCGTGCTGCAAGTGGCGGTGGCTGCCGACCCGGATATCCGCCTGGAAACCTGGAATGGCTACAGCTACCAGATTTTGCTGACGCCTGAGGCGATGGGCTGGGGCTTGGGCGGGGCGATGCTGTTGTCGTTCGGCATCGAATGCCTGTTCCGCCTGATCGACTGGGTGGTGTTGGGCGGCAAGCGCCTGCGCCAGAGCCGGCCGATCGAAGAGCGCGACCTTAAAGGCCTCTAAAGATGATCGTTCCCACGCTCTGCGTGGGAATGCCTCTTGTGACGCTCTGCGTCAGGCTTTGGAACGCAGAGCGTCCCGGGCTACGTTCCCACGCGTGGGAACGCTCATTGGCTTAGTACCATCCTTTCTTCACCCACTTCCTCGGCATACCGCGCCACCACCTTCTGACACAACCCCACAATCTCCTCCACCAACTCCACCCCCACACGCCACGACACCACCACCTGCAAATTCGGCAGGCGTTGCGCCATGGGCAGCATCACCAGCTCTCCGCGAGCCAGTTCTTCCATCACCAGCACCGGCGGTAACGCGCCAATCCCGAAACCATCGCGCAGCAAGCGGGTAATCGCCGACACCGAGTTCACGCAGTTCATGCGTGGCGAGGCCACCCCGTTGGCCTGCATCAGGCTCAGCACATCCTGGTGCGGGTGGGAATTTTTCGAGTAGGTGATGATGCGCTCCTGGGCCAGTTCGGCGAGGGAGGCGTAGTCACGGTTGTAGATGGAGTGGCTGGCGACTATCCAGGCCATGGGGTGGCTGGCCAGCTCCAGGCTGCGCACGGTTTCCAGGCGCAGCAGGTCGGTTTGCAGGATCAGGTCGAGGAAGCCTTTTTGCAGCTGATCACTGAGGTTAAGCGCCGTATCGGCGACCAGTTCGATTTCTACCCGCGGGAAGTGATCCATCAATTGCGCCACCAATGGGCTCAGCCAAGTGTGGATTACCGTGTCCATGGCACCGATGCGGATGCGCCCAACCTTGCTGCTGGTGGTCTCCAGGGACTGCTTCAAACCCTGCATTGTGACCATCATCTGCTCGGCATAATCGAGCACCTTCAAGCCTTCCGGGGTCAGGCTGACGCCGCGTGAATCGCGCAGAAACAGCTTCACACCCAGTTCGCTTTCGAGCACGGCGATGCGGCTGGAAATCGAGGCCTGGGTGGTGAACAGCTTTTCGGCGGTCAGGCGAAAGCTCTTGAGCTTGGCCACCCAGACGAAAGTTTCGAGGAACTTCAAATTCATGGGATCAACTTTTCTTATGCTTGGATCGGTTTTTATTAGTTGGACGCCGCACCCGGCAAACGCCAAAAATCGAGGCATTCCACGATAAGCGCCGTTAGGGTGTCAGGACAAGTTGCGAGTTCTGCGTAAAAAATCCCACACTACAAAAAATACAAAGCCTACAGGAGCAACCACCGTGAGCCGTCTGCTTTTGAATTGCGACATCGGCGAAAGCTTTGGTAACTGGACCCTGGGTCTGGACGCCGAGGTCATGCCGTTCATCGATTGCGCCAACGTGGCCTGTGGGTTTCATGCCGGCGACCCGAGCATCATGCGCCAGACCGTCAGCCTGGCACTCAAGCATGGCGTGCAAATAGGTGCGCACCCGGCCTACCAGGATCTGCAAGGGTTCGGCCGCCGTTCCATGGCCTATACGCCGCAGGAAATCCAGGACCTCATGCACTACCAGATCGGCGCCCTTGAGGGCATCTGCCGTGCGCAGGGTACCCGCGTCAGCTACGTCAAACCCCATGGTGCGCTGTACAACGACATGATGGCCAAACCGGCGCAACTGCGAGCGGTGATGCAGGCTGTGGCCGCGTATGGCGATTTGCCCTTGATGTTGCTGGCCAAAAGCGACAACAGCGAAGCCCAGGCGATGGGCGATGAATTCGGCCTGACACTGTGGTTCGAAGCCTTCGCTGATCGCGCCTATGACCCTAAGGGCCATCTGGTTTCGCGTCAGTTGCCGGGCGCGGTCCATCACGACGCCGACACCATCGTGCAGCAAGCCCTGACCATTTTCCGTGGGCAAGCCCTGACGGCCAGCGACGGCAGCGCCCTGGTGTTGCAGGCCAACACCCTGTGCGTACACGGCGACAACGCCAGCTCGATCGCCGCTGTGCAGCGCATCCGTGAGGCGTTGAAACCAGCATGAAGCCACGCATTGAGGTGGTGGCCATCGACTGCTTGATGGTGCGTCTGTTTGAGGTGATTGCTGAAGCCAACATGCCGTGGATGCTCGCCGCCACCCAACGTCTGCGTGAAGGTTTTGGTGACGCGCTGGTGGATCTGGTGCCGTCCTACACGACCTTGATGGTGCATTACGACCTGACTGCGCTGAGCCCCGCTCAAGCGCGGGAACTGATCGATCAGGCGCTGACCGACTTGCAACCCCAGGCGCAGGGCAGCGGCCAGTGCCACGTGTTGCCGGTGTGGTACGACCTGAGTGTCGGCCCGGAACTGACGTTGCTCAGCCAGCGCAGCGGCTTGTCGATCGAGCAGGTGATCCATCGCCACAGTGCCCACGAATACCAAGTCTTTGCCCTCGGCTTCGCGCCCGGTTTTGCCTTTATGGGCTTGGTCGACGAAATCCTCGCCACACCACGGCTCAACACGCCGCGTAAACGCGTGGCGGCCGGCAGTGTCGGCATTGCCGAGCGGCAAACCGCCGCCTACCCGGTGGTGTCGCCGGGCGGCTGGAACCTGATCGGTCGCACCCCGGCCAAACTGTTCGACCGCGAGCGTGACGGCTACAGCCTGATGCAGCCGGGCGATACCGTGCGTTTCGAAGCGGTCGGCCACGCCGAATTCATCCATTTGGGTGGCGATGACACGCCGTTGGAGGCGCAGGCATGAGCCGCTTGTTGATCGAGGCCAGCACGCCGCTGTGCCTGTTACAGGACGCCGGACGCTTTGGCGTGCGCCACCTGGGCGTGACCCAGGGCGGGGCGCTGGATTGGGTGTCGATGTCCTGGGCCAATTGGCTGCTGGGCAATGCGCTGGATGCACCGGTGGTGGAAATCACCTTGGGCGGGTTTACCGTGCAGGCCGAAGACTATTGTTTGCTGGCATTGGCCGGGGCGGATTTGGGCGCCTATATCGACGAACGCGCCATCAGCCCTGGGCGCAGTTTTATCCTGCAAAAGGGCCAGCGTCTGCGTTTTACCCAGCCGTTCAGCGGTGCGCGGGCTTACCTGGCGGCGCCCGGCGGGTTTGATGCGCCGGCTGTGCTGGGCAGTTGTTCCACGGTGGTACGTGAGGCATTGGGTGGGCTGGACGGTTTCGGCAAGGCCTTGGCCGAAGGCGGGCGGTTGGTTTATTTCGGTACGGGCGGCGCGATGAACGTGCTGAGCACGCCTGATCTGCCGGCAAAAGCGCCGCTGGACGTGATTGTCGGCGCGCAGATCGGCCAGTTCAGTGGGCAGAGCCTGTTCGATGCATTCAATACCGACTGGTCGCTGGACAGCCGCGCCGACCGCATGGGCATGCGCCTGCTGGGCACGCCGTTGCAGTACCAGGGGCCGTCGTTGATCTCTGAAGGCATCCCGTTGGGCGCGATCCAGGTGCCGCCGGATGGGCAGCCGATTGTGTTGCTCAATGATCGGCAGACCATTGGCGGCTATCCGCGTTTGGGCGCACTGACGCCGTTGGCATTGGCGCGGCTGG
Organism: Pseudomonas sp. PA-6-3C; assembly: GCF_021605825.1. Taxonomy (NCBI): domain Bacteria; kingdom Pseudomonadati; phylum Pseudomonadota; class Gammaproteobacteria; order Pseudomonadales; family Pseudomonadaceae; genus Pseudomonas; species Pseudomonas sp. PA-6-3C. The sequence continues at coordinate 66,946 of NZ_WKDV01000025.1, read as the reverse complement.
CGCAGTGTTTGCCGGGGGAGAAGGTGAGGCTGGCGCCAGTGGTGCAGGAGACTGCGCATCGGCAGCACATCGAGTTTTTGCAGCGGTTTTTGAATCGCTAAAAGCATCGCAGGCAAGCCAGCTCCCACAGGGGAATGCATTTCAACTTTGGAATGCACTCCCCTGTGGGAGCTGGCTTGCCTGCGATAGCGTCAGTGAATACACCACCTACTTAGACAGAAAACGCATGCCTTCTTCCAGCCCACGCAACGTCAGCGGATACATCTGATCCTCCACCAACTCGCGCACAATCCCCGTCGACGCCGTATAGCCCCAAGTGTCTTTCGGGTACGGGTTAATCCAGATCAGCTTCTTGTACTTGGCCATGAAGCGCTGCATCCACACATACCCAGGCTCCTCGTTCCAGTGCTCGACACTGCCGCCGGCCTGGGTGATTTCATACGGCGCCATCGACGCATCGCCGATAAAAATCACTTTGTAGTCGGCGCCGTACTTGTGCAGCAGGTCCTGGGTAGAGGTGCGCTCTGAAGTGCGGCGCTGGTTGTTCTTCCACACCGACTCGTACACGAAGTTGTGGAAGTAGAAGTACTCCAGGTGCTTGAACTCGGTTTTGCACGCCGAAAACAGCTCTTCGCAGATCTTCACGTGAGCGTCCATCGAGCCGCCGATATCGAACAGCAGCAACAGCTTGATGGTGTTGCGCCGCTCCGGGCGCATCTGGATATTCAGCAAGCCGGCATCCCGCGCCGTGTGGTCGATGGTGCCGTCGATATCCAGCTCTTCAGCCGCACCCTGACGCGCAAATTTGCGCAGGCGGCGCAGGGCGATCTTGATATTGCGCGTGCCCAGCTCGACCTGATCGTCGAGGTTCTTGTATTCGCGCTGGTCCCAGACCTTTACGGCTTTGCCCTGGCGTTTGCCGGCATCACCAACCCGGATACCTTCCGGGTTGTAGCCGCCGGAGCCAAACGGGCTGGTGCCGCCAGTGCCGATCCACTTGTTGCCGCCGGCGTGGCGTTCTTTCTGTTCTTCCAGGCGTTTCTTGAATTCTTCGATCAACTTGTCCAGGCCGCCAAGAGACTGGATCTGCGCGCGTTCCTCATCGGTCAGCGAGCGTTCGAATTCCTTGCGCAGCCATTCTTCAGGGATCAACGCCTGCAGGTGGTCGTCGAGCTTTTCCAGCCCATTGAAATAGGCGCCGAACGCACGGTCGAACTTGTCGAAGTGCCGTTCGTCCTTGACCAGAATCGCCCGGGCCAAGTAATAAAACTCGTCCATGTCAGCGAAGACCACGCGCTGTTTAAGCGCGTTGATCAGGTCGAGCAGCTCGCGCACCGACACCGGCACCTTGGCGGCGCGCATCTCGTTGAACAGGTTGAGCAGCATCAGCGATTACCGCGACGGCTCATGAACGCCAGACGCTCCAGCAACTGCACGTCTTGCTCGTTCTTGACCAGGGCACCGGCCAGCGGCGGAATAGCCTTGGTCGGGTCGCGCTCGCGCAGCACCGCTTCGCCGATGTTGTCGGCCATCAGCAGCTTGAGCCAGTCGACCAGTTCGGAGGTAGACGGCTTTTTCTTCAGGCCCGGCACTTTGCGCACGTCGAAGAACACGTCCAGCGCTTCGCTGACCAAGTCTTTCTTGATGTCGGGGTAGTGCACGTCGACGATTTTTTGCAGGGTGCTGCGATCGGGGAAGGCGATGTAGTGGAAGAAGCAGCGGCGCAGGAAGGCGTCCGGCAGCTCTTTTTCGTTGTTGGAAGTAATAATGATGATCGGGCGTTTCTTGGCCTTGATGGTCTCGTCGATTTCGTAGACGTAGAACTCCATCTTGTCGAGTTCCTGCAACAGGTCGTTGGGGAACTCGATGTCGGCCTTGTCGATTTCATCGATTAGCAGGATCACGCGCTCCTCGGACTCGAAGGCTTCCCAGAGCTTGCCCTTTTTCAGGTAATTGCGCACATCGTGGACTTTCTCGTTGCCCAGTTGCGAGTCGCGCAGGCGGCTGACCGCATCGTACTCATACAGGCCCTGATGCGCCTTGGTGGTCGACTTGATGTGCCAGGTGATGAGCTTGGCACCAAAGGACTCGGCCAATTGCTCGGCGAGCATGGTCTTGCCGGTGCCCGGTTCGCCCTTGACCAGCAGCGGCCGCTCCAGGGTGATGGCGGCGTTGACGGCCAGTTTCAGGTCATCGGTAGCCACATAGGCCTGGGTGCCTTCGAACTTCATCGGTCATTCCTCGAATTCATCAATGCCCGGACTATACCGCGCAGCCCCGGCGACTGTGAACGCAGACGGGTTATTCAGTCTCTGAATGGCCGGTCACATCGCAGGCCAACGGGCGGGGTCATGCTTATGCTTGTGTGGGAGCTGGCTTGCCTGCGATGCGAGCACCTCGGTGATTCAGGCAGACTGAGTTGATGCTATCGCAGGCAAGCCAGCTCCCACACAAGCCAGCTCCCAGGGTTAGTTGGCGGAAGGCTTGGGTTGTTCGTAGCGCGCATTGAACGCCTGGATGAAGCCATTACGCAAAATCGCCAAAAATGCGGAGAACGCGCTGATATCTTGCTGATGCACGCTGCCACTGAGTTCCACGCGGGTGGCAAACTGGTTTTTGTTCTGGTTCTTGAGCACGGTTTCGCTGGTGCCTACCACGGCTTCCCAGATCGAGCGGAAGATGTTTTTGTCCTTGTTCTCCACGTCCTGTTTCCAGTCGAACACTTCTACATCGCGCAGCAGCGGCTTGATATAGCCAGTGAGCTGGCCTTTTTCCGCTTGGGCTTCAATCACCACGTCGCCGGTGCCAGCCTTGAAGTCGAATTTGCCATAGGCCGAGGCGAAGTCGTTCATGCGTTTAAGTTGCAAGTCGCGGGCGCGGAAGCGGAATTCGAAGTCTTCAAAATTATTTAAAGGATCAAAGGTTGCGTTGGCCTCCATAGGGGCCTGGCCCTGCAGCAGGGCCTTGCCTTCGAATCGCGCGTCGCGTTTGCCTTTGAGGTCTACCACGTTGGTCAGGTTGTACAGACTGGCATTGACCTCGGTGGCCTTGATGTTCACCTGGGGCTTGGAGCTGAAATTATGAAAGGCGATCTTGCCATCTTCAATGCGCACTTCATTCAGCGTGATCGGCAGCAGTTTTTTCAACTGTTGCTGCCAGTCGGTGCCTTTACCGGTTTGGGACGCCTGTTTGTTGGCACCGCCGTCGACGAAGTTGATTTCAGGCTTTACGAAATGGCCCTCGGCGACGACGGCATGGTCGTACCACAGCGAGTGCCAGCTGACGGCAAATTCAATCAGCGGCGCGTTGACGAACGGCACCGGTACTTTACCGTCGACCTTGACGATTTTCAGGCCATTAATGCGGTAGGCGCCACGCCACAAGGCCAGGTCCACGTCAGTGACCTGGCCACGGTAGTCGCCCATGTCGGCCAGCTTGTCGTTCAGGTAATTGCGCACCAGATAGGGCAGGGCCAGGTCCAGGGCGATCAGTACTACCACCAGTACGGCGACGATCCATAGCAGCCCACTGTAGCGACGTTTCATGTCAATGCTCTCCAACGGTATAGGCGATGGACCGCACGCGCGGGCGCAACGTTCCTCTGACTGGACGCCCAAAGGCCTGAGGCATACCCTTGGGGCCTTCTTGAAATTGCCTTAAGGACCCGTCATGAGCCGTATCTTTGCCGACAACGCGCACTCCATCGGTAACACGCCCCTGGTGCAGATCAACCGCATTGCGCCGCGTGGCGTGACCATCCTGGCCAAGATCGAAGGGCGTAACCCGGGTTACTCGGTGAAGTGCCGCATTGGCGCCAACATGATCTGGGACGCCGAAAGCACCGGCAAACTCAAGCCGGGCATGACCATTGTCGAACCGACCTCCGGCAACACCGGCATCGGCCTGGCATTTGTCGCCGCCGCCCGTGGCTACAAGCTGCTGCTGACCATGCCGGCCTCCATGAGCATCGAGCGACGCAAAGTGCTCAAGGCCCTGGGCGCCGAGTTGGTGCTGACTGAGCCGGCCAAGGGCATGAAAGGCGCTATCGACAAGGCTGGCGAGATTGTCGCCAGCGATCCGGCCACCTACTTTATGCCGGCCCAGTTCGAAAACCCGGCCAACCCGGCTATTCACGAGAAAACCACCGGCCCGGAAATCTGGAACGACACCGATGGCGCCGTGGACGTGCTGGTGGCGGGCGTGGGCACTGGCGGCACCATTACTGGCGTTTCGCGCTATATCAAGAACATTGCGGGCAAGCCGATTCTGTCGGTGGCGGTTGAGCCGAGGGTATCGCCGGTGATCACCCAGGCGCTGGCCGGTGAGGAGATCAAGCCGAGCCCGCATAAAATCCAGGGCATCGGCGCCGGGTTTGTGCCGAAAAACCTCGACCTGTCGATAGTTGACCGCGTGGAGCTGGTGACCGACGACGAATCCAAGGCCATGGCCCTGCGCCTGATGCAGGAAGAGGGGATTTTGTGCGGTATCTCCTGCGGCGCCGCCATGGCTGTGGCCGTGCGTCTGGCCGAGAAGCCGGAAATGCAGGGCAAGACCATCGCGGTGATCCTGCCGGACTCCGGCGAGCGTTACCTGTCGAGCATGTTGTTCAGCGATCTGTTTACCGATCAAGAAACCCAGGCGTGATGATCTCCTGTGGCGAGCAGGCTTGCCCTGCGCTGGGCTGCGAAGCAGCCCTAAACCCGACGAATCGGTCTATCAGGTACACCGCGTAGTCTGAATTGGGAGTGCTTCGCACTCCAACGCAGGGCAAGCCTGCTCGCCACAACAAGCCTGCTTGCCACAACGGCTCCGCTCATCATCGGAGTTGATGTATATCAGCCGGTCGGCCTGGGCCTTCTGCATAATGGCCCAAGTGTTTATCATGGCCGGCTGCTACGTCTGGTTTCCCGTTGACGGGAGGTTGCTGGCCAGGCGCTTATTTTCAGGAGTTGCTGCATGACCTTTTCTTTGGCCGCCAAACTGTCGGTGCTGGCGTTGTTTATCGGCAGCATTCTGTATGTGCACTTGCGCGGCAAGGCGCGTTTGCCGGTGTTGCGCCAGTTCGTCAACCATTCGGCGCTGTTCGCCCCGTATAACGCCTTGATGTACCTGTTCTCGGCCGTGCCGTCCAAGCCATACCTGGATCGCAGCAAGTTCCCGGAACTGGATGTGCTCAAGGACAACTGGGAGGTGATCCGCGAAGAGGCCATGCACCTGTTCGACGAGGGTTATATCCGCGCCGCCGAAAAGAACAACGACGCCGGTTTCGGCTCGTTCTTCAAGAAGGGCTGGAAGCGTTTCTACCTCAAGTGGTACGACAAACCCCTGCCATCGGCCGAGGCGCTGTGCCCGAAAACCGTGGCTTTGGTGAGCAGCATCCCTAACGTCAAGGGCGCGATGTTCGCGCTGCTGCCGGGTGGCAGCCACCTCAACCCGCACCGTGACCCGTTTGCAGGCTCCTTGCGTTATCACTTGGGCCTGTCCACGCCGAACTCCGACGACTGCCGCATCTTCGTCGACGGCCAGGTCTACGCGTGGCGCGACGGTGAAGACGTGATGTTCGATGAAACCTACGTGCATTGGGTGAAGAACGAAACTGAAAAGACCCGTGTGATTCTGTTCTGCGATATCGAACGCCCGCTGAGCAACCGCCTCATGACCGGCATCAACCGCTGGGTCAGCAAGCAGCTGGGTCGCGCGACTGCGCCGCAGAACCTGGATGACGAGCGTGTGGGCGGGATCAACCAGGCGTATGCCTGGAGCAAGACGTTCAGTGACAAGTTCAGTGGTGTGGTCAAGCAGTGGAAACGCAAGCATCCCAAGGCCTACCGCATTGCGCGGCCGGTGCTGGCTGTGGTTGTGCTGGTGCTGCTGTGGAAGTGGCTGTTCGGCTGATCTGAACACGGTCAAAACTGTGGGAGCAGGCAAGCCAGCTCCCACATTTGATCTCCCGTGTTGCTTAGGACGCGATCAACTGGCGCAGCACATAGTGCAAGATGCCACCGGCCTTGAAGTATTCCACCTCATTAAGCGTATCAATCCGGCACAGCACCTCAACCTTCTCGCTGCTGCCGTCTTCACGGGTAATCACCAGCGTCAGGTTCATCCGTGGCTCGATCTCGGCATCGGTAAGCCCAAGAATGTCGATCTTCTCCTTGCCGGTCAGCTTGAGCGCCTTGCGGTTCTGATCCAGCTTGAACTGCAGCGGCAACACACCCATGCCCACCAGGTTGGAGCGGTGAATCCGCTCGAAACTCTCGGCAATCACCGCCTTGACCCCCAGCAGGTTAGTGCCCTTGGCCGCCCAGTCGCGGCTTGAGCCGGTACCATATTCCTGGCCTGCAATCACCACCAGCGGCGTGCCCGAGGCCTGGTACTTCATGGCCGCGTCATAGATCGGCATTTTCTCGCCGGTGGGGATGTACAGCGTGTTGCCGCCTTCTTCGCCGCCGAGCATTTCGTTGCGGATACGGATGTTGGCAAAGGTGCCGCGCATCATCACTTCATGGTTGCCCCGGCGTGAGCCGTAGGAGTTGAAGTCGCGTGGCTCCACGCCTTGCTCGCGCAGGTAACGCCCGGCGGGGCTGTCGGTCTTGATATTGCCGGCGGGGGAGATGTGGTCGGTGGTCACTGAATCGCCCAGCAGGGCCAGCACGTTGGCGCCCTTGACGTCTTCGATCACCGGCAGTGGCCCGGAAATATCGTCAAAGAACGGCGGATGCTGGATGTAGGTGGAGTCTTTCTGCCACACATAGGTCGCGGCCTGCGGCACTTCAATCGCCTGCCATTGCTCGTCGCCGGCAAACACTTCGGCATATTCCTTGTGAAACATACCGGTGCTGACCTGCGCCACCGCGTCGGCAATCTCTTTGCTGCTCGGCCAGATGTCTTTGAGGTACACCGGCTTGCCGCCCTTGCCTTCGCCCAGCGGCTCGCTGCTGATGTCGATACGCACGGTGCCCGCCAAGGCATAGGCGACCACCAGCGGCGGCGAAGCCAGCCAGTTGGTTTTCACCAGTGGGTGCACGCGGCCTTCGAAGTTGCGGTTGCCCGACAGCACCGAAGCCACCGCCAGGTCGGCCTTCTGGATGGCTTTTTCGATCGGCTCAGGCAATGGCCCAGAGTTGCCGATGCAGGTGGTGCAACCGTAGCCGACCAGATCAAAGCCCAGCTTGTCGAGGTATTGGGTAAGGCCGGCCGCCTTGTAGTAATCGGTCACCACCTTGGAGCCGGGCGCCAGGGAGGTTTTCACCCACGGCTTGCTGGTCAGGCCTTTTTCCACGGCCTTTTTCGCCACCAGGCCTGCGGCCATCATCACGCTGGGGTTGGAAGTGTTGGTGCAGGAGGTAATCGCGGCGATCACCACCGCGCCGTTTTTGAGGCGATAGGTGTGGCCGTCGTACTCGTAATCGGTCTCGCCGACCAAATCCGCATTGCCCACGGCAACCCCGCCGCCGCCTTCACTTTCCAGGCGGCCTTCTTCTTTGCTGGCGGGTTTGAACTGCAGGTCGAGAAAGTCCGTGAACGCCTGGCCAACATTGGGCAGTGACACACGGTCCTGCGGGCGTTTCGGCCCGGCCAGGCTGGCTTCGACACTGCCCATGTCCAGCGCCAGGGTGTCGGTGAACACCGGTTCCTGGCCGGCGTTACGCCACAGGCCCTGGGCCTTGGTGTAGGCCTCCACCAACTTGACGGTTTCTGCCGGGCGGCCCGACAGGCGCAGGTAGTCCAGCGTCACTTCATCCACCGGGAAAAAGCCGCAAGTGGCGCCGTATTCCGGGGCCATGTTGGCGATGGTAGCGCGGTCGGCCAGGGGCAGGTCGGCCAAGCCGTCGCCATAGAACTCGACGAATTTGCCCACTACGCCTTTTTTACGCAGCATCTGGGTGACGGTCAGCACCAGGTCGGTGGCAGTAATACCTTCTTTCAATTTGCCGGTCAGCTTGAAGCCGATCACTTCCGGAATCAGCATCGACACCGGCTGGCCGAGCATCGCCGCTTCCGCTTCGATACCGCCCACGCCCCAGCCCAGTACACCCAGGCCGTTGATCATGGTGGTGTGGGAGTCGGTGCCCACTAACGTGTCGGGGAAGGCGTAAGTGCGGCCGTCTTCGTCCTTGGTCCACACCGTGCGCCCCAGGTACTCAAGGTTGACCTGGTGGCAGATGCCGGTGCCCGGTGGCACCACGCTGAAGTTGTCGAACGCACTTTGGCCCCAGCGCAGGAAGGCATAGCGTTCGCCGTTGCGCTGCATCTCGATGTCGACGTTCTGTTCAAAGGCGCTGGTGCTGCCGAACTTGTCGACCATCACCGAGTGGTCAATCACCAGGTCCACGGGGGACAGCGGGTTGATGCGCTGCGGGTCGCCACCGGCCTTGGCCACGGCGGCGCGCATGGCGGCCAGGTCGACCACGGCGGGCACACCGGTGAAGTCTTGCATCAATACGCGGGCCGGGCGGTACTGGATCTCGCGGTCGGACTGGCGCTCTTTGAGCCAGGCGGCGATGGCCTTGAGGTCGGCGCCGGTGACGGTCTTGTTGTCTTCCCAGCGCAGCAGGTTTTCCAGCAGCACCTTGAGGGACATCGGCAGCTTGTCCAGGTCACCCAGGCTCTTGGCGGCTTCGGGCAAGCTGAAGTAGTGGTAAGTCTTGTCGTCGATTTGCAGGGTTTTGAGGGTTCTCAGGCTATCTAGCGATGACATTACATGACTCCTTATGGTCCGCACGGCTACGGACCTGACGGGACGAACAGAGCTTTCAACTTAGCCCTGTTTTCATTAGCAGGCTAATAACTGGACTCTATCGTTAAGTCCAAGGTTCCGAACTCGGCTATCATGCGCGCGTTTTCATGACAGGTATTGCGATAGCGCAAGGCCGGTTGAGTCACCAGGAGAGTTGATGAACACCCTTTTTATGCACTGCCGCCCGGGTTTTGAAGGCGAAGTCTGTTCCGAGATCGCGGAACACGCCGCGCGCCTGAACGTTTCCGGCTACGCCAAGGCCAAGACCGGCAGCGCCTGCGCCGAATTTGTCTGCACCGAAGAAGACGGCGCCCAGCGCCTCATGCACGGCCAGCGCTTTGCCGAGCTGATCTTCCCAAGGCAGTGGGCGCGCGGGGTATTCATCGACCTGCCGGAAACCGACCGCATCAGCGTGATCCTCGCCCACCTGCGCGAATTCCCGGTGTGCGGCAGCCTGTGGCTGGAGATGGTCGACACCAACGACGGCAAAGAGCTGTCGAACTTCTGCAAGAAATTTGAAGTGCACCTGCGCAAAGCCTTGCTCAACGCCGGCAAGCTGGTGGACGACCCGAGCAAGCCGCGCCTGCTGTTGACCTTCAAAAGCGGTCGCGAAGTGTTCATGGGCCTGGCCGAGTCGAACAACTCGGCGATGTGGCCGATGGGCATCCCACGCCTCAAGTTCCCGCGTGACGCGCCAAGCCGTTCGACCTTGAAGCTTGAAGAGGCCTGGCACCACTTCATCCCCCGCGACCAGTGGGACGAGCGCCTGCATGGCGACATGACCGGCGTCGACCTCGGCGCCGCGCCGGGCGGCTGGACCTGGCAACTGGTCAACCGTGGCATGCTGGTGACCGCCATCGACAACGGCCCCATGGCCGAAAGCCTGATGGACACCGGCCTGGTGCAGCATTTGATGGCCGACGGTTTTACCTTCGTGCCCAAGCAGCCCGTGGACTGGATGGTCTGCGATATCGTCGAGAAACCGGCACGTAACGCCGCGCTGCTGGAAACCTGGATTGGCGAAGGGCATTGCCGCGAAGCGGTGGTGAACCTCAAACTGCCGATGAAGCAGCGTTATGCTGAGGTAAAGCGTTTGCTTGAGCGCATCGAAGACGGCTTCAAGGCTCGTGGTATTCGGGTGGAAATCGGCTGCAAGCAGCTGTATCACGACCGAGAGGAAGTGACTTGCCACCTGCGTCGGCTGATTGATGCAAAAAAACCTAAAGGTCGCTGAAACCCAATGTGGGAGCTGGCTTGCCTGCGATAGCGGTATAACGGTTGAAATCTATGTTGAATGTGCCCCGGTCATCGCGGGCAAGCCCGCTCCCACACTGGAGCGGGCCAGTTTCAGGAGTGATTATGAGTATTGAATTGCCTGTCGACGGCACCCTCGACGCCACCGGCCTCAACTGCCCGGAACCGGTGATGATGTTGCACCAGCACATCCGCGACCTGCCGCCTGGCGGCCTGCTCAAGGTGATCGCGACCGACCCGTCGACCCGTCGCGATATTCCCAAGTTCTGTGTGTTCCTTGACCACGAACTGGTGGATCAGCAGGAACAGGCCGGCAAATACCTGTACTGGATTCGCAAGAAGTCTGCTTAAACCAGGCGAATCCGCCGGCGCGCGCTGCGTGCCAGGCGGATCAACAGCATCGCCGCGGCGCAGCTCAAGCCCACGATCAGCCCTTGCCACAGCCCACTCGGCCCACTTGCTGCGCCCAGCCAATCGGTCAGCCCCAGGGCATAACCCACCGGCAACCCCACGCCCCAGTAAGCAAACAAGGTCAGCACCATGGTCACCCGTGTGTCCTGGTAGCCACGCAACGCGCCGGCTGCGGTGACCTGGATCGCGTCGGAGAACTGGAACAGCGCCGCAAACACGATCAGCATCGATGCCACGTGGATCACCCGCGGGTCAGGCGTGTAAATCGTGGCAATCTGTTCGCGAAACAGCAGCATCAGGCTGCAGGACAGGCACGCGTAGGTCAGTGCCGTGCCCATGCCGACCCCGGCGGCAAAGCGTGCTTCACGCGGCTCGCCACGGCCCAATGCCTGGCCGACCCGCACCGTGACCGCCATGCTCAGCGAATAGGGGATCATAAACACCAGCGAGCTGAAGTTCAGCGCGATCTGGTGCCCGGCCACCACGTTGGCGCCCAGGCTGCCGATCAGCAGGGCGATCACCGCAAAGATGCTCGATTCGGCAAACACCGCGATCCCGATCGGCAGGCCGATGCCCAGCACGCGCTTGATCACGGCCCATTGCGGCCAGTCGAAACGCTTGAACAACTCGCTGCTCTGGTACGCCGGTGCCCAGCGGGTCCAGGCGGCGAGGCCGAGCATCATCACCCACATCACAATGGCTGTAGCCCAGCCACAGCCCACGCCGCCCATGGCCGGCACACCGAAGTGGCCATAAATGAACACGTAGTTCAGTGGAATATTCAATGCCAGCCCGCACAGGCCCATGACCATGCTGGGGCGCGTACGGCCCAGGCCATCACTGAAGCAACGCAACACGTAATACAGGGCGATGGCGGGCATGCCGGACGCGATGCCGTGCAGGTAGGCCATGCAGGGTTTGATCAGCTCGGGGTCGACATTCATCGCGTGCAGGATCGGCTCGGCGCTGATCAGCATCAGCAGGGCAGTGATGCCCACCACCACTGCCAGCCACAGGGATTGGCGCACCAGCGGGCCAATCTCGGTGTGGTGACCGGCGCCGAAGCGCTGGGCGACTTTGGGCGTGGTGGCCAGCAGCGTGCCGGTCATCAGCAGGTATACCGGAATCCAGATCGAGTTGCCCAAGGCCACCGCCGCCAGGTCTCGCGGGCTCACGCGCCCGGCCATCACCGCATCGACAAAGCCCATGGCCGTGGTGGCGAGTTGGCCGATCATGATCGGCAGGGCCAGGGTCAGCAGGCTGCGCACCTCGCGACTGACGCGGGCGAGGCGGGAGAGGGTGGAGGTGGCGGTGTTCACGTGCGGTTGTCCAGTAAAAGAGTTGCAAAGGACGGCGAAGTCTACGTGTTGACGCTGTGGTCAGGAAAAAACCTGTGTTGCTGATTTGTAATGCGCTTTCCCGGTAGAGGATAAACCCCTGTGGGAACAGGCCCATGTGGGAGCTGGCTCCCACACAAGCCAGCTCCCACACTCGAACCACGCATCCCTGTACACTGCTGGTCCGCGAAAGGAGCCTGCCATGCTGATTGTTGCCGACGAAAATATCCCGCTGCTCGATGCCTTCTTCGAAGGGTTTGGCGAGATTCGCCGCGTACCCGGGCGTTCCATCGACCGCGCCACGGTCGAGCAGGCCGATGTGCTGCTGGTGCGCTCGGTAACAAACGTCAATCGTGCCTTGTTGGACGGCACTCAAGTGCGCTTTGTGGGCACCTGCACCATTGGCACCGATCACCTGGACCTGGATTACTTCAAACAGGCCGGTATCACCTGGTCCAGCGCCCCGGGCTGTAATGCCCGAGGCGTGGTGGACTATGTGCTGGGCAGCTTGCAGACCCTGGCCGAAATCGAAGGCGCCGACCTGAACCAGCGCACTTATGGCATCGTCGGTGCCGGTGAAGTGGGCGGGCGCTTGGTCAAGGTGCTTAAAGGTCTGGGTTGGAACGTGCTGGTGTGCGACCCGCCGCGCCAGATTGCCGAAGACGGTGATTACGTCAGCCTGCAGCAGATTATCGAGCAGTGCGATGTGATCAGCCTGCACACGCCGCTGACCAAGTCTGGTAACGGCTCCACCTGGCACCTGTTTGATCGTGAACGCCTTGGTCGCCTCAAGCCCGGCACCTGGCTGATCAACGCCAGTCGCGGCCCTGTCGTCGATAACGCGGCCTTACGCGAAGTACTGCTGGAGCGCGAAGACCTGCAAGCCGTGCTGGACGTGTGGGAAGGCGAGCCCGAAGTGGACGTCGACCTGGCCGACCTGTGCGTGCTGGCCACACCGCATATCGCCGGCTACAGCCTCGACGGCAAACAGCGTGGCACCGCGCAGATCTACCAGGCTTTGTGCGCCCATATGGGCCAGGAACCCAGTATCCAGTTGAGTGATTTGTTGCCGCAGCCATGGCTGGCCGAGGTGCACTTGAATGCATCGACAGACCCGGCCTGGGCGCTGGCGACCTTGTGCCGCAGTGTGTACGACCCGCGCCGCGATGATGCGGATTTGCGCCGCAGCCTTGTGGGAACCGTGGAAGAGCAACGCAAGGCGTTCGACCTGCTGCGCAAGCATTACCCGGAGCGTCGCGAGATAGATGGCTTGAAGGTGCGGATCAATGGCGAGTCGGCAGTGTTGTCGAACATCGTCACTGCATTGGGCGCCATGCCTTTATAGGACTGTTACGCCTGTGGCGAGGGAGCTTGCTCCCGTTCGACTGCGCAGCAGTCGCAGGCTTTCAGGGGCGCTGCGCACTGGAGCGCCAGCCCGGCCCAGCGGGAGCAAGCTCCCTCGCCACAAAAGGCGGACCACAAAAAACAGGCATAAAAAACCCGGCCATCAAGGCCGGGTCTGAAAGAGCGTGGGCGCGTCAGCCTTGCTTGGCAGGTTTGACCAGTCGCTGTTCCAGGTCGCTGCACGCTTGCTGGATCATTTCTTCGGTAATCTGCACTTCGCGGCCCTTGGCGTCGATATACGAGCAAGGCAGGTGCTGCGGCTGGCGAATCACTTCAATTTTGGCGTCACTGCTGTTTTGCAAGGTCATGGCCTGTCTCCTCATCAGGTTGTGTGCCTAATCTAATACCTGCGCGTGACCGCGCTATTACAACTGCTTACACGATCACCGCTTCGAACGCCCAGTCCAGCAGAAACCGATACAAATTTCCACCCAGGCGTTAGACCGATAGCCTCTAGGCATCAACATCGGCGGGCATAATTAACCTGACGCATTGTTATTTAGCTAAGTTCCCCCAATGTTGGTGTACAGGTTCCTCATCGGTATGCCCGCCATGTTCTCAGTCCGTCAACGCCGTGCCATTCGCCTGGCCAGCCGCTTTATCGCGCCGTACCGCTGGCAGGCACTGGGTGCTTTGTTGGCACTCATCGTCACTGCGGGCATCACCTTGTCCATGGGGCAGGGCATTCGCCTGCTGGTGGACCAGGGGTTCATGACCCAGTCGCCGCACCTGCTCAACCAGTCCATTGGCCTGTTCATGGTGCTGGTGCTGGGCCTGGCCGTGGGTACGTTTGCGCGGTTTTACCTGGTGTCGTGGATCGGCGAACGGGTGGTGGCGGACATTCGTCGGCAAGTCTTCAATCATCTGATCTACCTGCACCCAGGCTTTTACGAGAACAACCGCAGTTCGGAAATCCAGTCGCGGCTGACCACCGACACCACGTTGCTGCAATCGGTGATCGGCTCGTCGCTGTCGCTGTTCCTGCGCAACGCCTTGATGGTGATCGGCGGCATCGTGCTGTTGTTTGTCACCAACCCCAAGCTCACCAGCATCGTGGTGGTGGCGCTGCCGCTGGTGCTTGCGCCGATCCTGATCTTCGGTCGCCGCGTGCGCAGCCTGTCGCGGCTGAGCCAGGACCGTATTGCCGATGTGGGCAGTTACGTGTCGGAGACGCTTGGCCAGATCAAGACCGTGCAGGCCTATAACCACCAGGTGCAGGACGAACAGCGCTTTGCCATCACCGTGGAAGAGGCGTTTGCCACGGCGCGTAAACGCATCGCGCAGCGCGCCTGGCTGATTACACTGGTGATCATGCTGGTGCTCGGCGCCGTGGGGGTGATGCTGTGGGTGGGCGGTATGGATGTGATCAGTGGGCGGATTTCCGGCGGTGAACTGGCGGCGTTCGTGTTTTACAGCCTGATCGTCGGCAGTGCGGTTGGCACTCTGAGCGAAGTGCTCGGTGAGCTGCAACGTGCCGCCGGTGCCGCTGAGCGGATTGGCGAACTGTTGCAGTCGAGCAATGACATCCAGGCACCCGCCGAAGGCAGCGTGCAGTTGCCGGAGCGGGTCAGCGGTCGTATGGAACTGCAAGACTTGCGTTTTTCCTACCCGTCGCGGCCGGACAGCTACGCCATCGACGGTTTGAGCCTGAGCATCAACCCCGGTGAAACCCTGGCGTTGGTCGGCCCATCCGGCGCGGGTAAATCGACGATCTTTGATTTGCTGCTGCGCTTTTACGATCCGCAGCAAGGCCGCATCCTGCTTGAGGGCCACCCGCTGACCGAACTCGAGCCAATGGACCTGCGCCGTCATTTCGCGCTGGTTTCCCAGAGCCCGGCGCTGTTCTTCGGCAGCGTTGAAGAAAACATCCGTTATGGCAACCCGTCCGCCACCCGCGAACAGGTCGAAGCCGCGGCACGCATCGCCCACGCCCATGACTTCATCCTGCAAATGCCCGATGGCTACCAGACCCATCTGGGCGACGGCGGTATGGGCCTGTCCGGCGGCCAACGCCAACGCCTGGCCATCGCCCGCGCGTTGCTGGTGGATGCGCCGATCCTGCTGCTGGACGAAGCCACCAGCGCCCTGGATGCGCAGAGTGAGCATTTGATACAGCAAGCCTTGCCGCAACTGATGCAGGGCCGCACCACGCTGGTGATTGCGCATCGGTTGGCCACAGTGAAGAACGCCGACCGGATTGCGGTGATGGACCAGGGCAAGCTGGTGGCAGTGGGTACGCATCAACAGTTGATTGCGAGTAATCCGTTGTATGCACGGTTAGCGGCGTTGCAGTTCAGTGATGGCGGTGAGGTTGTGAAAAACGAAGGCTAGCGCGATCTATGTGGCGAGCGGGCTAGTGTGGCAGGCAGGCTAGTAGGGTGAGCAGGCTAGTAGGCTGAGCAGGTTTGTTGTGGAGAGCGGGCTTGATGTGGCGAGCGGGCTTGCCCCGCGTTGGGCTGCGTAGCAGCCCCAAAACTTGCCGACTCGGTCTATCAGTTACACCGTGGCGGGGCTGAATAGGGAGCGCTTCGCACTCCAGCGCAGGGCAAGCCTGCTCGCCACAACAAGCCTGCTCGCCACAACAAGCCTGGTGGCCAAATGAAACCTGTTGGCCACAGCAAGCCTGCTGATCGCACTTCAGTCAGTCTTACTGATCATCAAAATACCGCTCATGCCAATCCACCAGCGGCTGCGGTGAATTGAGTTTCTGCCCGTAGATCACCGAATAAGACAGCACGTTCTGCACATACTGGCGGGTTTCGTCGAACGGGATGCTTTCCACCCACACATCGAAACTCAGGTGGTCGGCACCGCGCAGCCACTGGCGCACACGGCCGGGGCCGGCGTTGTAGGCGGCGGAGGCGAGTACGCGGTTGCCGTTGAATTGGCTGTGTACCTGGCTCAGGTAGGCGGCGCCGAGCTGGATGTTTTTGTCCGGGTCCAGCACCTGGGCCGGGGAGGCCAGTGGGATGCTGAATTTACGTGCGGTTTCTTTGGCAGTGCCGGGCATCAGTTGCATCAGGCCACTGGCGCCGACGCCGGAGCGCGCGTCGTCCATGAAGGCACTTTCCTGGCGGGTGATGGCGAACACCCAGCTTGAATGCAGGCCACGCACCTTGGCTTCGCGTACCAGCGTGTCGCGGTGTGCCATCGGGAAACGAATATCCAGGTCATCCCAGTACTGCGCCTGGCTGATGGTGCGGATCGCCGGGAAGTACCACTTCATGTCGTAGGCCAGCTTGGCCTGGGCGACCATTTCATCGCGGTTGAAGTGACGGCTGACGTGGTACCACTCGCGGCGGCCATCAACAATCTGGCCGCGTGCATAGAACTCCATCGCGCGGCGCACACCGGGGGTGTTGCGCACTTTGTTGATCAGCGCCTGGCTCATCACCAACGGTTTGTTTTTCAACTGGTAGGGCGCTTTGGAGCGATCAGCCGCGAGGAACCCGTAGAAATCACGTTCCTGCGCAAGATTCTTGTACAGCACCAGCGGCTGCGGGTTCTTCGGCTCGGCCAGTTCCAGGCTGCGCGCCTGCCAGTAGCGCCAGCGGTTGGTGGTGGCCAGGTCTTGCGGGAGTTTGCGGGTCAACTGGTAGGCATCTTCCCAGCGAGCCAGGCGCAACAGCAGGCGCAGGCGCCATTCGGAGACGGTGTTGTCACGCAGCTCGGGGTCGTACTTGGTCATCACGTCCAGGGCGCGTGGGTCGTAGCGGCGCGCGAGGGTCAGGCCGATTTCGCGGGCGATCGACACTTTTTCGTCACGGGAGAAGTGCATGCTGCTGGCATAGCCGTCGAGCAGGGCCATGGCCTTGTCCGGGTCCTGGCGTGCCAGGCGGCGCAGGCCCAGGCCCACAGCGTCAGACATGGCCTCGTTGGCCGGCAGGAAGCGCGACGGGTCGCTGAGCATGTCGGGCTTTTGCGCCACGTCGATCATCAAGCGGCCTTGGGCGCCAAGGGTTGGCAGGGTTTTCACCAGGCTGTTGGCCAATGCGTAGTTGCGGGCTTCGGCGGCGAGCTTGGCGCGGTCCCAGATTTTCTGTTCGGTGAGTTGGCCATCGGCGGCCCACTGGCCAAAGGTGGCGTCACAGGCGGCCGGCTGGGATTTGCCGGTCATCCAGAGTTTTTCGGTGGTCTTGTAGCCTTCGGCTTTGAGGTTGTGCGTCAGCTGGTACTGGCCATGCAGGCAGTCCAGTTCGACGAAATTGAGCTTGGCGTCGTAGTACTTTTCGAAGGTTTGCCAGTCACCACGGTCGGCCAGCCAGCGCAACCAACGCAGTTTCATCCAGTTGGCCTGGGGCAGGTCGCCGTTTTTGGCGAGGAACTGTTCGATTTCCTCGTTGCTCGCGGTTTTGAGGCGCGCGGTCAGCTCGTCGTAGGCCAGGTACGGCGTGAGCGGGTAGTCGGCCAGGGCCTGGCTGTATTGCATATACGGGCCGCTGTCGCCTTTGGCGAGGGCGCGTTTGGCTTCATCGTAATACTGACGTTGGGTGGTGAGGTCCACGGCCTGGGCGGATTGAACGGCGGTGGCGGAAAGAAGCAGACAAGATAAAAAGTTGAAAAGGCGACTGCGCATGAGACGTCCGTGCAGAGAAATCACGACTAGCACCGGCACCGCCGACACTGATTGCCCCTAGCTTAGCCTTTTGCCAGCGGCTGGCGAAAGCTTTGCCGGCCGGCTGGCAGCAGTTCACCGTAAATGTCCTACAGAACGTGTCTGTGGCAAAAATGCCGGCCGCATCCCACCCTCAAGTCAGGTAGAATGCGCGCCCAGTTTTTGGAGAAGCGTATGACCCTGCTCAAATTCAGCGATGTGTCCCTTGCTTTCGGCGCTATGCCGTTGTTGGACAAGGTGTCCTGGCAGATCGCCCGTGGTGAGCGGGTGTGCATCATCGGCCGCAACGGCACCGGCAAGTCCAGCATGATGAAGCTGGTAAAAGGCGACCAGAAGCCCGATGACGGCTCTGTATGGCGCGCGCCGGGCCTCAAGATCGGCGAATTGCCGCAGGAATTGCCGGTGGCCGACGGACGGACAGTGTTCGACGTGGTTGCCGAAGGCCTCGACGGCGTTGGCGAGTTGCTCGCGCAGTACCATCACCTGGCGCAGAACTGCGTCACCGAAGCCGACCTGGACAAGCTCATGCACGTCCAGCAAGACCTCGAAGCCCGTGACGGCTGGCGCTTGCAGCAACTGGTCGACAGCACCCTGAGCCGCCTGCAACTGCCGGCCGACAAGACCCTCGCCGAGTTGTCCGGTGGCTGGCGCCGTCGCGTGCTGCTGGCCCAGGCGCTGGTGTCCGAGCCCGACCTGCTGCTGCTCGACGAACCAACCAACCACCTGGACATCGGCGCTATCGCCTGGCTCGAAGAAGCCCTCAAGGATTTCCAGGGCGCCGTGCTGTTCATCACGCACGACCGCTCCTTCCTGCAAAACCTGGCCACGCGCATCCTCGAACTGGACCGTGGCGGCCTGATCGACTGGAACGGCGACTACGCCAGCTTCCTGGTACACAAAGAAGCCTCGCTGGCCGCTGAAGAAACCGCCAACGCGCTGTTCGACAAGAAGCTGGCCCAGGAAGAAGTCTGGATCCGCCAGGGCATCAAGGCCCGTCGCACCCGTAACGAAGGCCGTGTACGCGCCCTCAAAGCCCTGCGTGTTGAGCGCAGTGAGCGCCGCGAGCGCACCGGCAAGGCCAATATCCAGCTGGACACCGCCGACAAGTCGGGCAAGCAGGTGATGGTGCTGGAGAATGTCAGCTTCCACCACCCGGATGGCCCGTTCCTGATCAAGGACTTTTCGATGGTCCTGCAGCGCGGCGACCGTATCGGCCTGCTGGGCGCCAACGGCACCGGCAAGACCACCTTGCTCAAACTGATGCTCAATGGCCTGCAACCGACCAGCGGCACCGTGGAAGAAGGCACGCGCATCGACGTGGCCTACTTCGACCAGTTGCGCCATCAGTTGGACCTGGAAAAGACCGTGATCGACAACGTCGCCGAAGGCCGCGACTTTATCGACATCGACGGTCAGAGCCGCCACGTGCTGAGCTACCTGGGCGACTTCCTGTTCAGCCCGCAGCGTGCGCGTACGCCAGTCAAAGCCCTGTCCGGTGGTGAGCGTGCGCGCCTGCTGCTGGCCAAGCTGTTCAGCAAGCCGTCCAACCTGCTGGTACTCGACGAACCGACCAACGACCTCGACGTGGAAACCCTCGAGCTGCTGGAAGAGGTTTTGCTGACCTTCAACGGCACCGTGCTGATGGTCAGCCACGACCGGGCATTCCTCGACAACGTGGTGACCAGCACCCTGGTCTTCGAAGGTGAAGGCAAGGTGCGTGAATACGTCGGTGGTTACCAGGACTGGATCCGTCAGGGCGGCTCGCCGCGCCTGCTGGGCGTGACCGAGAGCAAGTCCGGCAAGGCCGACCTGACCTCGGCAGTCGTGGCGCCTGTGGCCGCTGCTGCTGCACCGGTTGCGGAAGCTGCACCGGCGGCCAAGAAGAAGCTCAGCTACAAGCTGCAACGCGAGCTGGAAGCCTTGCCGGGTGATATCGACGCCAAGGAACAGCAGATCGCTGCGGTAGAAGCAGACATGGCTGACGCGGGTTTCTACCTGCGCCCGGCGGCGGAAACCGCCAAGGTGATTGCTTCCCTGGAAACGTTGAACCAGGAGCTGGAAGTGCTGATGGAGCGTTGGGCTGAGCTGGATGCCTGATTGATTCGCACGCCATAAAAAAGCCCGGCGCTCATCGGTATGATCGCCGGGCTTTTTATATGAAATGCGATTCGAAATGTGGGAGCTGGCTTGCCTGCGATAGCCTCACCTCGGTCTGCCTGAAGCACCGAGGTGCCTGCATCGCAGGCAAGCCAGCTCCCACATTAGATCTTCATCGGCCTTACGCGCTTTTTACCAGCTTGACCGCCAGCACATCGCACGGCGCGCCGTGCAGCACGTCATTGGCGGTAGAACCCAGCAACAACGCCAGGCCATGACGACCATGGCTGCCGACCACGATCAGGTCGCAGTTCTGCTCTTTGGCCAGGTGATGGATTTCCTGGCGCGGTTGGCCGTAGGTGAGGTGGCAGTCTTCCTTTTTCAAGTGCGGGTACTTGAGAATCAAACGGTCCAGGCGCTCTTTGGCCTGGTCAAACTGCTGTTGCTGCAACTGGGAAAGGTCCATGGGTACGTCGCCACCAAAGGCCATGGCCATGGGCTCGACGATATGCACGAGTGACAGCTTGGCGCCGTTGGCGATTGCTGAAGCCTGAGCGCGCTTGATAACCGGGTCGCACTCTTCGGTCAGATCGACCGCGACCAGGATATGTTTGTAGGAATGTTCGTTGGGCATGGCGCGTTCCTCCAGGAGACTGCAATAAGTTCAGTATGGCTGGTTTCAAGCGGATGGGTTGCGTCAGCTCAAATCCGCGCATCTAGAAATTCGGGAGTACACATATGACGGTCTGGATAGTGGTGTCAATCCTTCTGGTGGTTCTTAGCCCCCTGGCCTGGCTGCGCCCGTCGCGCCATCAGAGCGGGCGCATGGCCCTGCGCATGGAGGCGCGCCGCATCGGTTTGGCCATGCAATTGGCGCCACAGGAGTGGCCGCACTGGCTTGCGCAAGAGCCGCCGAGCCCCTGCGCGCAGTACTGCAGACCACGGCGGGGCAGCACGCCGGCCCAGTGGAGTTATTGGCAAATGTCGCCAGGCGTATGGGTCAATCAATGGCGTGAAGTGTGTGAGGATGAAAAGTTGTTGCCGCATTTTGCGACGTTGCCGGCCAACGTCTACAAGGTCGAGGCCGACAAGCAAATGATCGCCCTGTATTGGGGCGAGAAGGGTGAGGCCAGTGTGCTGAAGGACATCGATACGCTGCTCAAGGCCCTGGCATGACGCCATTAGCGTTAAAAGACAGGCATTAAAAAGCCCGACATCATCATCGGGCTGGAGTTGGCCAGGCAGGCCGGTAATTCTGTGTTCCTCGCGCCGGGTGTTCATCACGGGGCGCTTTGCGGTTGTCGCAAGCCTAGCGGCATATCCGATTCTGTACAGCCTTTTCCCACATCTTTTTTATTATTGATTCTGTGAATATTTGAATATTGACAGGGCGCAGGCGTGGGCGTGGAGTTCTGAACTGACTGGAAAGTCGCGTTTTTCCTGGCCTTTCGAGCGATTGACAATTGCCCTGAATTGGATGAAGGTGACGTACCCAAATCAAACGGGCGTATGAATTGAGCGTTTGTCTGTCAGACGACTCATACAGAACCCCGACTAGCGCATTGGCGGGTGTGCCTGGCGGATTGGCATGAGCATTGAGGCAACTATCAATGTCCAACCAATAGGCCAGCGTCCAGTGTGTACTGTTCAGCTTCCATATCGTGGAGATCAGTTGATGATTTACGAAGGTAAAGCCATCACGGTTAAGGCTCTTGAAAGTGGCATCGTCGAACTGAAATTCGACCTCAAGGGTGAGTCCGTCAACAAGTTCAACCGTCTAACCCTGAACGAACTGCGTCAGGCCGTAGACACCATCAAAGCAGATGCTTCGGTCAAGGGCGTGATCGTCTCCAGCGGCAAGGACGTGTTTATCGTCGGCGCTGACATCACCGAATTCGTCGACAACTTCAAGCTGCCCGATGCAGAGCTTGTGGCCGGCAACCTCGAAGCCAACAAGATTTTCAGCGATTTCGAAGACCTCAACGTGCCAACCGTGGCTGCCATCAATGGCATCGCGTTGGGCGGCGGCCTGGAAATGTGCCTGGCTGCAGACTTCCGCGTCATGTCGGCCACCGCCAAAATCGGCCTGCCTGAAGTCAAACTGGGCATCTACCCAGGTTTCGGCGGCACTGTGCGTCTGCCGCGCCTGATCGGCGCTGACAACGCGATCGAGTGGATCGCCGCCGGTAAAGAAAACCGTGCCGAAGACGCGCTGAAAGTCGGTGCAGTCGATGCCGTGGTTGCCCCGGACAAACTGGCTGAAGCCGCCCTGAACCTGATCAAAGGCGCCATCAGCGGCGAATTTGACTACAAGGCCAAGCGTCAGCCGAAGCTGGAAAAACTCAAGCTCAACGCCATCGAACAAATGATGTCGTTCGAAACCGCCAAAGGTTTTGTGGCCGGCCAGGCCGGCCCGAACTACCCGGCGCCGGTTGAAGCGATCAAGACCATCCAGAAAGCTGCGAACTTCGGTCGCGACAAAGCCCTGGAAGTGGAAGCGGCAGGTTTCGTCAAACTGGCGAAAACCTCGGCAGCACAAAGCTTGATCGGCCTGTTCCTGAACGATCAGGAACTGAAGAAAAAGGCCAAGGCCTACGACGAAATCGCCCGCGACGTGAAACAGGCTGCCGTACTGGGCGCCGGTATCATGGGCGGCGGTATCGCCTATCAGTCGGCGTCCAAAGGCACGCCGATCCTGATGAAAGACATCAACGAGCACGGCATCGAGCAAGGCCTGGCAGAAGCCGCCAAGCTGCTGGTGGGCCGCGTTGATAAAGGTCGCATGACCGCCGCGAAGATGGCTGAAGTGCTTAACGGCATTCGTCCTACGCTGTCCTACGGCGATTTCGGTCACGTCGACCTGGTGGTCGAAGCCGTAGTCGAAAACCCGAAGGTCAAGCAAGCCGTACTGGCTGAAGTGGAAGGCCAGGTTAAAGACGACACTATCCTGGCCTCGAACACTTCGACCATTTCCATCTCGCTGCTGGCCAAAGCCCTCAAGCGTCCGGAAAACTTCGTCGGCATGCACTTCTTCAACCCGGTACACATGATGCCGCTGGTGGAAGTGATCCGTGGCGAGAAGTCCAGCGAGTTGGCGGTTGCCACCACCGTTGCCTACGCCAAGAAAATGGGCAAGAACCCGATCGTGGTCAATGACTGCCCGGGCTTCCTGGTCAACCGCGTGTTGTTCCCGTACTTCGGCGGTTTCGCCAAGCTGGTCAGCGCCGGTGTCGACTTCGTACGCATCGACAAGGTTATGGAAAAATTTGGCTGGCCAATGGGCCCGGCGTACCTGATGGACGTGGTCGGTATCGACACGGGCCACCACGGTCGTGACGTGATGGCTGAAGGCTTCCCGGACCGCATGAAAGACGACCGCCGCTCGGCGATCGACGCGCTCTACGAGGCCAAGCGCCTGGGCCAGAAAAACGGCAAAGGCTTCTACGCCTACGAGGCTGACAAGAAGGGCAAGCAGAAGAAAGTGGCCGACCCGTCGGTTCACGAAGTGCTGGCTCCGGTCATCTACGAGCAGCGTGAGGTGTCCGATGAGGACATCATCAACTGGATGATGATCGCCCTGTGCCTGGAAACCGTGCGTTGCCTGGAAGACGGCATCGTTGAAACCGCCGCCGAAGCCGATATGGGCCTGGTGTACGGTATTGGTTTCCCTCCATTCCGTGGTGGTGCGCTGCGTTACATCGACTCGATCGGTGTGGCTGAGTTCGTTGCCCTGGCTGACAAATACGCTGATTTGGGCCCGCTGTACCACCCGACCGCGAAGCTGCGTGAAATGGCCAAAAACGGCCAGAGCTTCTTCGGTTAAGCGCCCAGACGACTAGAGCGAGAATATTTATGAGCTTGAATCCAAGAGACGTGGTGATTGTCGACTTCGGTCGCACGCCAATGGGCCGCTCCAAGGGCGGCATGCACCGCAACACCCGCGCCGAAGACATGTCGGCGCACCTGATCAGCAAATTGCTGGAGCGTAACGTCAAGGTCGACCCTAACGAAGTCGAAGACGTGATCTGGGGCTGCGTCAACCAGACCCTGGAGCAGGGCTGGAACATCGCGCGCATGGCGTCGTTGATGACCCAGATCCCGCACACCGCAGCTGGCCAGACCGTCAGCCGCCTGTGTGGTTCGTCGATGAGCGCGCTGCACACTGCTGCGCAAGCGATCATGACCGGCAACGGCGATGTGTTCGTGGTCGGCGGCGTGGAGCACATGGGCCACGTCAGCATGATGCACGGCGTCGACCCTAACCCGCACATGTCGCTGTACGCGGCAAAAGCCTCGGGCATGATGGGCCTCACCGCAGAAATGCTCGGCAAAATGCACGGCATTACCCGCGAAGCCCAGGACGCATTCGGCGTGCGCTCCCACCAGTTGGCCCACAAGGCGACCGTGGAAGGCAAGTTCAAGGATGAAATCATCCCGATGAACGGTTACGACGAGAACGGTTTCCTCAAACTGTTCGACTACGACGAAACCATTCGTCCGGATACCACCCTGGAAAGCCTGGCGGCCTTGAAACCCGCCTTCAATCCAAAGGGCGGCACCGTGACAGCCGGTACGTCGTCGCAAATCACCGACGGTGCTTCGTGCATGATCGTGATGTCGGCGCAACGTGCCCAGGACCTGGGCATTCAGCCGATGGCGGTGATCCGTTCGATGGCAGTGGCAGGTGTGGACCCGGCAATCATGGGCTATGGTCCAGTACCGGCCACACAAAAAGCCTTGAAGCGCGCGGGCCTGACCATCTCCGATATCGACTTCTTCGAGCTCAACGAAGCTTTCGCCGCACAGGCTCTGCCAGTGCTGAAAGATTTGAAAGTACTCGACAAGATGAACGAGAAGGTTAACCTGCACGGCGGCGCGATTGCCTTGGGCCACCCATTCGGTTGCTCCGGTGCACGTATCTCCGGCACTTTGCTTAACGTGATGAAGCAAAATGGCGGCAACCTTGGGGTTGCAACCATGTGCATTGGTCTCGGCCAAGGCATTTCCACCGTCTTCGAACGTATCTAAACGTTTCGCTGACGGAAGCCGGGGCCCAGTGCCCCGGTTTTTGTTTTTTGGAATTTTTAATATTTTTTTTCAACAAATTTTGCACGAGGGCCAAAGCATGAAAGTCGAACCAGGGCTCTACCAACATTATAAGGGCCCGCAGTACCGCGTTTTTAATGTGGCGCGGCACTCCGAGACCGAAGAAGAAGTGGTGTTTTACCAAGCACTGTATGGCGATTACGGCTTTTGGGTGCGCCCATTGAGCATGTTCCTGGAGACCGTCGAAGTTGACGGCGAGCAGGTCCCGCGCTTTGCTTTGGTGCAGGTCGAACCCAGTCTTTTTTCAGGGCAATAACGGCAGGCCGCGCAGAATGCTGCGCTTGACCTCACCTTGTTGCCACTATATATAGCGTTGCCGCGACAGGCGCCAACTGCCTTTCACTTCTCGAATTCAGGAATTTTCCGATCCATGGGCAAATCGCTGGTCATTGTGGAATCCCCGGCTAAGGCCAAGACCATCAACAAGTACTTGGGCAACGAGTACGTGGTGAAGTCGAGTATCGGCCATATCCGAGACCTGCCCACCAGCGGTTCGGCTAGCGCCAGCAAGGAGCCTGCCGCCAAGCGCGGCAAGGCCGCTGCGGGCGAAGGTCCGGTGCTCAGCCCTAAAGAGAAAGCGCGCAAGCAGCTGGTCTCGCGCATGGGTGTGGACCCGGATCATGGCTGGAAGGCCAAGTACGAAATCCTTCCAGGCAAGGAAAAGGTCATCGAAGAGCTGCGCCGGCTCGCCAAAGATGCCGACACCATCTATCTCGCGACGGACTTGGACCGCGAAGGGGAAGCCATTGCCTGGCACCTGCGCGAAGCCATCGGCGGTGATGACAGCCGCTACAAGCGTGTGGTGTTCAACGAAATCACCAAGAAAGCCATCCAGGAAGCCTTCTCCAAGCCGGGTGAGCTGGATATCGACCGTGTTAACGCCCAGCAGGCGCGTCGTTTCCTCGACCGCGTGGTGGGTTACATGGTCTCGCCACTGCTGTGGGCGAAAATCGCCCGTGGCCTGTCCGCCGGCCGTGTGCAATCGGTAGCGGTCAAGCTGGTGGTGGAGCGTGAGCGCGAGATTCGTGCGTTCAACCCCGAAGAATACTGGGAAGTCCACGCCGACCTGGGCACTGCCAAGGGCGCCAACGTGCGCTTTGAAGTGGCCCGTGAGAAAGGCGAGGCCTTCAAGCCGCTGAACGAAGCCCAGGCCATGGCCGCGCTGGAGAAGCTCAAGGCTTCCAGCTACAGCATCGTCAAGCGCGAAGACAAGCCAACCAGCAGCAAGCCGTCGGCGCCGTTCATCACGTCCACCTTGCAACAGGCCGCGAGCAACCGCCTGGGCTTTGGCGTGAAGAAGACCATGATGATGGCCCAGCGCTTGTATGAAGCCGGCTACATCACTTATATGCGTACCGACTCCACCAACCTGTCGCAAGACGCGGTGGCGATGGCGCGCACTTATATTGAAAGCGAGTTCGGCAAGAAGTACCTGCCGGAAAAGCCT
The DNA here is from genome assembly GCF_021605825.1 of Pseudomonas sp. PA-6-3C. NCBI lineage: Bacteria > Pseudomonadati > Pseudomonadota > Gammaproteobacteria > Pseudomonadales > Pseudomonadaceae > Pseudomonas > Pseudomonas sp. PA-6-3C. The sequence goes on along the minus strand of NZ_WKDV01000025.1, from coordinate 40,535 downwards.
AACGTCTACAGCAGCAAGGAAGGCGCACAAGAGGCTCACGAAGCGATTCGTCCTTCCGACGCCAACACCGAGCCAAGCAAGCTGAGCGGCATGGAGCGTGATGCTGAGCGCCTCTACGAGCTGATCTGGCGCCAGTTCCTGGCCTGCCAGATGCTGCCGGCGCAATACCTGTCCACCACCGTCAGCGTGGGCGCAGGCGACTTCGAGCTGCGTGCCAAGGGCCGTATCCTCAAGTTCGACGGCTATACCCGCGTGATGCCGCAAATCGCCAAGCCAGGCGATGACGACGTGCTGCCGGACATGGCCCAGGGCGACACGTTGAAGCTGATCAAGCTCGACCCGTCCCAGCACTTCACCAAGCCGCCGGCGCGTTACTCCGAAGCCAGCCTGGTAAAAGAGATGGAAAAACGCGGTATTGGTCGTCCTTCGACCTATGCGGCAATCATCTCGACCATCCAGGACCGTGGCTACGTAGCGCTGCACAACCGTCGTTTCTACTCGGAAAAGATGGGCGACATCGTCACCGAACGCCTGTCCGAGAGCTTCTCCAACCTCATGGATTACGGCTTCACCGCCGGCATGGAAGAGAACCTCGATGACGTGGCGCAGGGCGAACGCGACTGGAAAAACGTGCTGGATGAGTTCTACGGCGACTTCAAAAAGAAACTCGAAGTAGCCGAAAGCCCTGAAAGCGGCATGCGCGCCAACCAGCCGGTGATGACCGACATCCCGTGCCTGACGTGCGGCCGCCCGATGCAGATTCGTACCGCATCCACCGGTGTGTTCCTCGGTTGCTCGGGCTACAGCCTGCCGCCGAAAGAGCGCTGCAAGGCCACCGTTAACCTGGTGCCAGGCGATGAGATTGCAGCCGACGACGAAGGTGAATCCGAGTCGCTGGTACTGCGCGGCAAGCACCGTTGCCCGATCTGCAGCACGGCGATGGACGCCTACCTGCTCGACGAGAAGCATAAGTTGCACATCTGCGGTAACAACCCGGATTGCAATGGCTACGAGATCGAAGAGGGCACCTACCGCATCAAAGGCTACGAAGGTCCGAGCCTGGAATGCGATAAGTGCGGCAGCGAGATGCAGCTCAAGACCGGTCGTTTCGGCAAGTTCTTCGGCTGCACCAACCCGACTTGCAAGAACACGCGCAAACTGCTCAAAAGCGGTGACGCGGCGCCGCCGAAGATGGACCCGGTGAAGATGCCTGAACTCAAGTGCGAGAAGGTCAACGACACCTACATCCTGCGTGACGGCGCTTCGGGCCTGTTCCTGGCGGCCAGTCAGTTTCCGAAAAACCGCGAGACCCGTGCTCCGTTGGTGATGGAAATCGTGCCGCACAAGGACGAGATCGATCCGAAGTACCACTTCCTGTGTGAAGCGCCGAAGAAGGATCCCGACGGTCGCCCGTCCGTGATCCGCTACAGCCGCAAAACCAAGGAGCAGTACGTGCAGACCGAAGTGGACGGCAAGCCTACCGGCTGGAAAGCTTTCTACGACGGTGGTAAGTGGAAGGTCGAGGACAAGCGCCAGGGCGCTTGATCGGCTGATCTGCCAGCTACAAAGGCCGCCTGAAAAGGCGGCCTTTTTTTACGCTTGCAGGAAACTTGGCTGATCCGTGACACTGTTCAGCCAGCATCACGCTTATTTCGTTGTGGAGATTGCCGTTATGGCCAACGAACTCTATACCCGTACCAATCAGAAAATTTACTTCGCGGGTTTGTCCCTGGAAGCCCTTGGCCGCGCCGAGGAAGGGAAGGAGATGAATGCCATCGCGCTGGTCCAGGCCGGGCGTGAGGCGGCGTTGTTCCACCTCTATGGCGCTTTGCTGGGCCTGTGCCATGAAATTGCCGGGTTCTACCGCTTGCCCCAGGCGGGCGCACCACGCGCAGAAATGCTCATGAACCGCGAAGTGCTGGACAGCATGGCGATTCCTGAACTGGCCGAACTGGTGGAAATGGCGCAGAGCCCCGACAGTTGGGTTGCTCGATTGCTCAAAGCGCATGCGGATATGTTCCAGCCGCCGCGTGTTCCCCATGTGCCCAAGGGTGATGTGACACAGCCGCTGATCGTGGCCGTTGCGCTGGGAGAGGATGAGCCCAAGCCCTTGAGCCGCGAAGAGCTGGAAAGCTGGCGCCAGGAGCTGAAGAAGATGGCGTTGCGGTTTCGTGAAGGCTTGAACGAGTGTTAAGAGGTTTGCGCTGAACAAAGGTGGGAGCTGGCTTGCCTGCGATAGGCTGGGTCAGCTTGCCGGCCATTTGCTGATGCACCGTAATCGCAGGCAAGCCAGCTCCCACATTGAGAGCAGTCTTGCCGAAGAGCACCATTCATCAAGCCGTTAAGAAACCTGTTCAGATCCTCAGCGAGGCTGGGTGGATGACTGATATAATCCCGGCCTTTCGTGGAGAACAGACTTATATGCCAACGTCCTTTCTGGAAATTGTAGAGTTGCCTGACGGCCGAATCGAGCTGCGCAGGGCCGAGGACGAGGGTTCTCTGGTTATTTTGGATTTTTCCGAAGATGCAAAAGTGTTCCTGCAGGGCCAACATGTAGAAGTGGCAAAAGCCATGTTGAGCGTTGGTGTGCAGATGGCTGGTCGCCTGGCCGAAGGCGAGCCGGAGAAGGAAGATGGGCCGCGGGTGCTTCACTGAGTAGCAATGACGCGCTCTCGGAAGTGTTCTGACGACCGGGCTTCTGTGGCGAGGGAGCTTGCTCCCGCTGGGCTGCGAAGCGGCCCTGAATAGATTTAATGCGCTGTATCAGGTATTCCACGGTGCCTGGTTTTGGGGCTGCTGCGCAGCCCAGCGCGAGCAAGCTCGCTCGCCACAACAAGCTCACCTGCCACAACAGGCTCGCCTGCCATAACAAGCCCATCCATACGGCTGGCCTGCAGCAGATCCCATTACCCCAATCGAATATTCAAACTCTGCGCATCGCCCGTGCGCGCGGCGCTGATCAGCTGCTGCTTGGCTGTTGCATTCAGTGGGTTCAACCAGCTCACCACCGTGTGGCTGCGCCCCAGGCGCAAGGCTTCGCACGTCAGTTGCTGAGCACTTTGCGCACCGCGCGGTTGCAGCAGCAGGATGCGCTCACGGTTGAGCCCGGCGTCCCGCAGCCAGGCCTGGGTCAGGCTGGCGGGTGGGGCAATCAGCGTCAGCCAGCGTGCGTCCTGCTCCTCGCTCAATTCTCGAAGGATCGGCGCCAGCAGGCTCAGGCAGCTCCCGGCAGCACCGCGCAACGACAGTTCACTGAACGCCTCAGGTTCGGAGCCCCAAGGGGCCTCGACCGCTTCCTTGAGAATGGGCGCAAGGGGTTGGGCCATAAAGGCCTCGAACAGCGACAGTTGTGTGTGTTGTGGGGTGTGCACGAGTTGCATGGTGCCTCCTTTAGCGGCGAATAACGCCGACGCTCAAGCCTTCGATCACCAGGTCCTGATCTTTCAGGTTCACTTCAATCGGGGCGAACTCAGGGTTCTCGGCCATAAGCCAGACCTTGCTGCCTTCGCGCTTGAAGCGTTTGACGGTGACTTCGTCGCCGATACGGGCGACGACGATCTGACCATTACGGGCTTCGCGAGTGGTGTGGACAGCCAGCAGATCACCGTCGAAAATGCCCACGTCCTTCATGCTCATGCCGTGTACGCGCAACAGGTAGTCGGCACGCGGATGGAAGAACGTCGGGTTGATGTTGCAGGACTCTTCGACGTGCTGCTGCGCCAGGATCGGCGCACCGGCGGCGACGCGACCGATGATCGGCAGGGTCGATTCGTCGGCCTTGGCTTCAAAGCCAGGGATGCGAATACCGCGTGAAGCACCTGGGGTCATCTCGATCGCGCCTTTGCGGGCGAGGGCCTTGAGGTGTTCTTCGGCGGCGTTGGGGGACTTGAACCCCAGTTCCAGCGCAATTTCCGCTCGCGTTGGCGGGTAGCCGTTGTCGTCGAGGCAGCGCTTGATAAAAGCCAGAATCTCAGCTTGGCGTGGCGTCAGTTTTAGCATGTTGATCGCTCTGTCTTTTTATACAGTGACTGGAATTATATACAGTGAACTGCGCTTGGCAATCATCCTTTTTTGGCACTCCGCTGGACGGTCGTCTGTCACTCTTCCTGCAAGGCATAGACAGCGCTGCCTACAGGGCGCGAAGGATGTGATTAAATAGCGATGAAATAGATGACTGCCCGGCCGGAAAACGGCCTCGCAGGCTTGACAAGACACACCCTGAAACGTATGTTTCAAACAAGTGTTTGTCAGGCGGAGTAGCCATGGCCCAGTCGGAAACCGTTGAACGCATTCTCGATGCTGCCGAGCAATTGTTCGCGGAAAAAGGATTTGCTGAAACTTCATTGCGGCTGATTACCAGCAAGGCTGGGGTTAACCTCGCCGCTGTGAACTATCATTTCGGCTCGAAAAAAGCCCTGATCCAGGCGGTGTTCTCGCGCTTCCTGGGGCCGTTCTGCGCCAGCCTCGACCGTGAGCTGGAGCGTCGCCAGACCAAGCCCGAAAACAAGCCAAGCCTGGAAGACCTGCTGGAAATCCTGGTTGAGCAAGCCTTGGTGGTTCAACCGCGCAGCGGCAATGACCTGTCGATCTTCATGCGCCTGTTAGGGCTGGCCTTCAGCCAGAGCCAGGGCCACTTGCGCCGTTACCTGGAAGACATGTACGGCAAGGTGTTCCGTCGCTACATGCTGCTGGTCAACGAAGCTGCGCCGCGTATTCCGCCGATCGAACTGTTCTGGCGTGTGCACTTCATGCTCGGCGCCGCCGCGTTCAGCATGTCCGGGATCAAGGCGTTGCGCGCAATTGCCGAGACCGATTTCGGCGTCAATACTTCCATCGAGCAAGTGATGCGCCTGATGGTGCCATTCCTTGCCGCCGGCATGCGCGCCGAAACCGGCGTGACCGACCCGGTCATGGCCGCCGCCCAGTTGCGTGCGCGCAGCAAATCTACGCCGGCCGTCGCCAAGGCGTGATTGCCCCAGGTGTGCGCGGCGGCTAAGCTAGCCGCCATGCCGATTTCAGCTATTTACTCGCAACCCGTTGTGCTCGCTGCGCTTATTACGCCAGGTGAGGGCAACGGGTTGTGTGCGTTATTTAAGGAAAGTTTATGACTGCTGCCCTGCAAGGTTCGTTAATGGTCGATGTGGCCGGTACTTGGCTGACGGCCGAGGATCGCCAGTTGTTGCGCCAGCCTGAAGTGGGCGGGTTGATCATTTTTGCGCGCAATATCGAGCACCCGCGGCAAGTGCGCGAATTGAGCGCGGCCATTCGCGCGGTGCGCCCAGACCTGCTGCTGGCGGTCGATCAGGAAGGCGGGCGTGTGCAGCGCCTGCGCCAGGGCTTTGTGCGCCTGCCGGCCATGCGCCTGCTGGCGGATAAACCCAACGCCGAATACCTGGCCGAGCAGTGCGGCTGGATCATGGCCACTGAAGTGCTGGCGGTCGGCCTCGACCTGAGCTTCGCCCCGGTGCTTGACCTCGACTACCAACGCAGCGCCGTTGTTGGCACCCGTTCCTTCGAAGGCGATCCGGAGCGCGCTGCCGTGCTCGCGGGTGCATTCATTCGCGGCATGAACAGCGCCGGCATGGCGGCCACCGGTAAACACTTCCCGGGCCATGGCTGGGCCGAGGCGGATTCCCACGTCGCGATTCCAAACGACGAGCGCAGCCTGGAACAGATTCGCGCAAATGACCTGGTGCCTTTCGCACGCCTGAGCAAGCAATTGGCGGCGGTGATGCCGGCCCACGTTATTTATCCGCAAGTGGACGCACAGCCCGCGGGTTTCTCGCGTCGTTGGTTGCAGGACATTCTGCGCGGCGAGCTGCAATTTGATGGGGTGATTTTCAGCGATGACCTGTCCATGGCCGGCGCCCATGTGGTCGGTGATGCGGCCAGTCGAATTGAGGCGGCGCTGACGGCCGGTTGTGATATGGGGTTGGTGTGTAATGACCGTGCTGCTGCGGAGCTGGCACTGACTGCGGCGCAGCGCATGAAGGTCACGCCGTCGGCGCGGATTGCGCGGATGCGTGGGCAGGCGATTGCCTCTACGGAGTACAAGCAGGATCCGCGTTGGCTGGTGGCGCTTACCGCGTTACGCGATGCTCAGTTGATCGACTGAACACCGCGTCGCTGCCATCGCAGGCAAGCCAGCTCCCACTCTCGATTTGTGAATACATTCAAGGGTGGGAGCTGGCTTGCCTGCGATAGCGATCTAACCGTCAGCGCTTCTCTTGCTTGTTGGGCAACGGCGCAAACAACGCCTCGATATCCTCATTACCCAACTGCCAATCCCCGGTCGTGCGCCCATCCAGCACGCCTGCTGCCAGGTCAGACTTTTCCTTCTGCAGGTGCTGGATCTTCTCCTCCACCGTGCCCCGCGCGATCATTTTATAGACGAACACCGGCTTCTCCTGGCCGATGCGGTACGCACGGTCGGTCGCCTGGTTTTCCGTCGCCGGGTTCCACCACGGGTCATAGTGGATCACCGTATCCGCCTCGGTCAGGTTCAAACCGACGCCGCCGGCCTTCAGGCTGATCAGAAAAATCTGCAGCTTGCCGCTCTGGAAATCCTTCACCGGCGTGCGCCGGTCGCGGGTCTGGCCGGTGAGTAATGCGTAGGGCACGCCGCGTTTTTTCAGCTCGGCTTCGATCAGGCTCAGCATCGAGGTGAACTGCGAGAACAACAATATCCGGCGCCCTTCGGCAAACAGCTCTTCGAGCATCTCCAGCAGGCTGTCGAGTTTGCCCGAGCTGCTGCCACGGGCGGGCAGGGTGGCATCGTTGACCAGGCGCAGGTCGCAGCACACCTGGCGCAACTTGAGCAGTGCTTCAAGAATGATGATCTGGCTGCGCGCCACGCCTTTACGGGTGATTTCGTCGCGCACCTTTTTGTCCATGGCCAGGCGCATGGTTTCGTACACGTCGCGCTGGGCCTCGTTGAGGTCGACCCAGTGGATGATCTCGGTCTTGGGCGGCAGCTCGGTGGCCACCTGCTCTTTGGTGCGGCGCAGCAGGAAGGGTTTGATCCGACCGTTGAGGTGCTGCAAGCGCACCTCACTGGCGCGCTTTTCGATGGGCACGCGGTAATCGCGGTTGAAGCTTTTGACGTCTCCCAGCCAGCCCGGCAGCAGGAAGTGGAACAGCGACCACAGCTCGCCCAGGTGGTTTTCCAGCGGCGTGCCGCTCAGGCACAGGCGCTGGCGAGCAGTGAGCTCGCGCGCGGCCTGGGCAGCCTTGCTGTTGGGGTTCTTGATGTATTGGGCTTCATCGAGGATCAGCACATGCAAGGGCAGGGCGGCGAGCGTGTCGATGTCCTTGGGCAGCAGCGCGTAGGTGGTCAGCAGCAGGTCATAGTCCTGCAAATGGGGGAAATGTTTCTTACGGCCAGCGCCGTATAGCGCCTGCACCCGCAGTTGCGGTGTGAAGTGCGCCGCCTCATCCAGCCAGTTGGGAATCAGGCTGGTGGGCATCACCACCATGCACGGTCGGTCGAGGCGTCCGGCGGCCTTTTCGCTGAGAATATGCGCCAGGGTCTGCAGGGTTTTGCCCAGGCCCATGTCATCGGCAAGGATCCCGCCGACATCGAGCTGACGCAGCGACTGCATCCAGCTCAAGCCTTCCAGCTGATACGGGCGCAAGGTCGCGTTCAAGCCCTCGGGCGCCACGCAGGTGAAGTCCTTGATGTCGCGCAGGCGCTGGGCGAAATTGCGGATCTTCTCACCGCCTTCCCATTGCAGCGGTAGGTCTTCCAGCGGGTTCAGGCGTATGGCATCGGCTTTGGCCAGGCGCAAGCTGGTGGTGCCGGTTTCCTGTAGGTAAAACTCGCCAAGGGTTGCCAGCACCGGCTTGAGCCTGCCGTACGGCAACGCCACTTGCAGCGGGCCGTGGCCGTTGGGCAGGCCGGGAATATTCACCAGGATCAGCTCGTCGTCACGGCGCCGGGCAAGTTTTTCCGGGTTGAGGATTTCGGTATGCGAACGCATCAAGTTGAGCAAAATCGGCAACAGGCTCAGGCGCTCGCCATTGACGATAATCCCCAGCTCCAGGTCGAACCAGTCGCGTTCCGGGCCTTCGTCGACGGTGGCGTACCAGTCATCGACGGTGCTCAAGTCGAAACCGAAATCCTCATCGATCTGCAACTCCCAACCCTCGGCGCGCAAGGTCGGCGAGGCGTTGAGGGTGAAGTTCAACCAGGCGCTGTCATTGACCATTTCGAACAATTCACCGGCACTCTCCGGCAAGGCCTTGCTCTGGCGTGTAGCGATCTTGAAGCCCAGCAGGCGCAGTTGTTCGCGATAGGGTTGCTCCAGTTCCGGATGGCGCTTGATGCGCAGGCTCTGGGTTTCCTGGCGCACGATGATGTCGGCGTTTTTTTGCCCGCTGACATAGTTGCCCAGGTAATTGAACGACAGCGCCGCACGGTGCTGGATATAGCGCTGCATCTTGCCATTACGCGGTTCAAACGCGCTGAACTCCACGCTGGCCAGCCACAGGCGCGGCACTGGCCGCACATCTTCCATCACCACCTGTGGCAGCACCACGCGGTTATCCAGCACGGCCTGGAGTTTTTCCAACAGCTCGGCATCTTGCGCGGCGGCCGGGTAAGCCAGGGTTTCCTGGACCTTGAGCAGCACTGCCGCGATGTGTTTGCAGTTGGTGTGTACCGGGCAGGTGCAGCGGCTGTCCACCAGGATCAGCGTGCCCTTGGCCGATTCGCGCAGCGAGATGGTTTGTCGGTATACATTGCCGCCAGAGCCTTCGCAGCTGGCGATGATGGTGCTGTCGCCGGACTCGACGATGCGCACGCGGTTTTCCAGGGCGTAGCGCCGCCCGCGCTCAAGGCTTTGCTCTTTAAAGCGATTGGCCCACGAAGGGGCCAGGGGTTTGGTCAACGACGACGTCAGGGGCATGGCGCTGGATCAGTCCTGAATGTCGGGCGGTGGCGCACTGGGTGGTTTGGCGGTCAGCGAAGTGATCTTGATCAGCAGCGCCAAGTGGCCGCCATCCAGGTAATTGAGTTGGTTGTTCTTGGTGCGCACGTCTTGCTGGCTCAAGTGTTCGCTGGCAATCACGCTGCCATTGGCGTCGAACTGGTTGATCCAGAAATCCGCGTCGATATCGGTAAAGCGCCCCAGTTGCAGGTTCAGCGTGCCTTCGATGGGGAACTGGCCGAACTGCTCCTGGCCGTCGGTAATGGCCAGCTTCACGGGTTGCTCGCCAAGGTTCTGATCCCAGGCCCGGTGCAGCAATACGGTGTAACTATTGTCCGCACTGAGCTTGTCGACGATGTTGCCCAGCCGCGGTGGGCTTAGCTTGTCGGTCGGCAACCGCGCAGCGCCGGCATCCCAGTTTTCCGGCGCGGCGCGGCTGTTGATCACCGGTTCGGCGTTCTGGCGCACCAGGATCATTTCAACCAGGTACGGGCTGTCGGCAAACGCCGAAGGTGCGACCACCACCAACACTAAGCTCAGAATGCGGAACAGGCGCATGGGGGCGTCCTTCAAGCAGATTTCGGGATGAGGCGCTCAAACAGCGCCTCCAGGGTATTGAAGCGTTCTTCGGCACGCTCCATCGGCACCATGAATTTGAACAGCGTAGCCCCTTCGAACTTGTAGCGGTTGGGTTGGCCCTGAATCAGTTTGATCAGCACCAATGGGTCCACCGGCGTTTGCGCCTCGAACTCGATGCGCCCACCCTGCGGCCCGGCGTCGACTTTCTTGATGCCGAGCTGTTCGGCCTGCAATTTCAGCAGCGTCAGGCGCACCAGGTTCTTGGTTGGCTCGGGCAGCAGGCCGAAGCGGTCGATCATCTCGACTTGCAAGTCCTTGAGGCCTTCTTCGTCGGTGGCCGAGGCGATGCGCTTGTACAGAATCAGCCGCGCGTGCACGTCGGGCAGGTAGTCCTCGGGAATCAGCGCCGGCAAACGCAGGTTGATTTCCGGGCCGCCGCCCAAGGGTTGGTCGAGGTTCGGTTGTTCGCCCTTGCGGATGGCTTTCACTGCGCGCTCGAGCATCTCCATATACAAGGTGAAACCCACGGCCTGGATCTGTCCGCTCTGGCCGTCGCCGAGCAGTTCGCCGGCGCCACGGATTTCCAGGTCGTTGGTGGCCAGTACAAAACCGGCACCGAGGTCCTGGGTATTGGCGATCGCTTCCAGGCGCTTTTCGGCATCGGAGGTGATCTGTTGGCGCGGCGGAGTCAGCAGGTAGGCATAGGCCTGGTGGTGACTACGGCCCACACGGCCACGCAACTGGTGCAATTGCGCCAGGCCAAACTTGTCGGCGCGCTCGATGATGATGGTGTTGGCGCTTGGCACGTCGATGCCGGTCTCGATGATGGTCGAGGCAATCAGCACATTGAAGCGCTTGTGATAGAAGTCGCTCATGACTTGTTCGAGTTCGCGCTCGCGCATCTGCCCGTGGCCGATGGCAATACGGGCTTCCGGCACCAGTTCGGCGAGGTCGGCGGCGCATTTCTCGATGGTCTTCACGTCGTTGTGCAGGTAATACACCTGGCCGCCACGCAGCAATTCGCGCAGCAGTGCTTCCTTGACCGTGCTTTTGTTCTGCTCCATCACAAAGGTGCGCACCGACAACCGGCGCGCCGGCGGCGTGGCAATGATCGACAAGTCGCGCATGCCCGACACGGCCATGTTCAGCGTGCGTGGGATCGGCGTCGCAGTGAGCGTAAGAATGTCGACTTCGCTGCGCAGGGCCTTGAGCTGTTCTTTTTGACGCACACCAAAGCGGTGCTCTTCGTCGATGATCACCAGGCCCAGGTTCTTGATCTTCACATCGTCCGACAGCAGCTTGTGCGTGCCGATCACGATATCGATCTTGCCCTCGGCCAGGTCAGCGACGGCGGCGTTGACTTCCTTGGCGGATTTGAACCGGCTCATCACTTCCACGGTCACCGGCCAGTCGGCAAAGCGATCACGGAAGCTGTTGTAGTGCTGTTGGGCGAGCAGGGTGGTCGGCACCAGAATCGCTACTTGCTTGCCACCGTGCACGGCAATAAACGCCGCGCGCATGGCCACTTCGGTTTTGCCGAAGCCCACGTCGCCGCACACCAGGCGGTCCATCGGCTTGGGCGCCAGCATATCGGCGCGCACCGCTTCGATGGTGGTTTGCTGGTCGGGGGTTTCTTCGAAGGCGAAACCGGCGCTGAAGGTGGCGTAGTCGGCTTTCGGGTCGGCAAACGCATAGCCTTCGCGCGCGGCACGGCGGGCATAAATGTCGAGCAACTCGGCCGCTACGTCGCGCACCTGTTCGGCGGCCTTGCGCTTGGCTTTCTGCCAGGTCTCGGAGCCCAGGCGATGCAACGGCGCCAGCGCGTCGTCGCTGCCGGTATAGCGGGCGATCAGGTGCAGGCTGGCCACCGGCACATAGAGCTTGGCGCCTTCGGCGTATTCCATGGTGAGGAATTCGGCGGCCTGGTTGTCGATCTCCAGGGTCTGCAGGCCCAGGTAACGGCCCACGCCGTGGTCGATATGCACCACCGGCGCGCCTTCGCGCAGCTCGGTGAGGTTCTTGATCACCGCGTCGTTGTTGGCGTCGGCGCGTTTTTCACGGCGCCGGCGCTGCATCACTCGCTGACCGAACAGCGGGCTCTCGGCGATGAGTGCCAGCGCCGGGTCGTCCAGCAACAAGCCTTCGTCCAGCGGCGCAATGGTGATCGCCAGGCGCTCTTTGCCGGCGACGAAATCCGGCCAGCTGTCGACGGTTTTCGGGCGCAGCTTCAGGCGTTCCAGCAATTCCAGCAGCACTTCGCGACGGCCGGCGGATTCGGCGGTAAACAGCACGCGGCCAGGGAAGTCGCCAAGGAAATTCGACAGCGCTTCCAGTGGCTGGGTGGCTTTGGCCTGGATCGCCAAGTCCGGCAACGTGCTCGCCGGGAAACGCTCGCGACCACTGCCGGTGTCCACGTCCTGCTGGCTGGCGACCACGCGCGGCCAGTTTTTCAGGCGGGCGAAGCAGTCTTCCACCGGCAGGAACAGCTCGGCGGGCGGCAATAAAGGTCGCGACGGGTCGACGCGGCGCTCTTCGTAGCGGTTGCGCACGTCGTTCCAGAAGTTTTCCGCCGCCTGCTCGATGCCCGGCAGCGAGAACACTTGGGTGTCTGCGGGCAGGTAATCGAACAGGGTGGAGGTTTCGTCGAAGAACAGCGGCAGGTAGTACTCGATACCGGCCGGTGTAATCCCGCTGCTTAAATCCTGAAAGATCGGGCAGCGGCGGAAGTCGACGTCGAAGCGTTCGCGAAAGCGCGCCTTGAAGCGCGTGACCGCGTCTTTTTGCAGCGGGAATTCGCGCGCCGGCAGCAGCTTGATCGACTCTACTTTGTCGATGGAGCGCTGGTTGTCCGGGTCGAAGGTGCGCAACGTCTCGATTTCGTCATCGAACAGGTCGATGCGGTACGGCAGTTTGCTGCCCATCGGGAACAGGTCGATCAACGCACCACGCACCGCGAATTCGCCGTGTTCGTACACCGTGTCGACGCAGCGGTAGCCGCTGGCTTCCAGGCGCGTGCGCATCTGCTCTACATCGAGTTTCTGGCCGACATCCAGCACCAGGCTGCTGCCGAGCAGGAACTTGGTCGGCGCCAGGCGGTGCAGGGCGGTGGTGATCGGCACCACCAGCACGCCGTGCGCCAGTTCCGGCAGGCGGTACAGGCTGGCGATGCGCTGGGAAATGATGTCCTGGTGCGGCGAGAACAGGTCGTAGGGCAGGGTTTCCCAGTCGGGGAAATGCAGCACCGGCAAATCGGGGGCGAAGAAGCTCAGCTCCTGCTCCAGCCGCTCGGCGCTTTGGCTGTCGGCGGTGAGTAGCAGGGTAAAGCGCTTGGCTGCGCTGGCAGCCTCGGCAATGGCCAGGCTCAGGGCGGCACCGGGCAGGTTGCCCCAGTGCTGTTTACCTGCCGCGGCAGGGAGAAGCGGTAGACGCAGAACGGGCACGGAAGGTTGAGCTCCAAGCGTTGCGACAAAGTCGGTAATTGTAGCGGCCCAAGGTGCCGCCTGTCAGTTGCTGACTGAACCTATTACGGTTTGCAGGAAATGTAGTGGCTAAGACAAACAATGGCGGGTTTTGACTCAATATGTAGTGCCATTTTGTGCAGATGTTTCGGAGGGTTACGGACAAGTCGGCGTTGGCGCTCAACCAGCGGCCTTCTGGAAGCCGCGTATTTACTGGGCTGCAGCGGTGTGTGATTTTTTCGCAAGCACTTTTTGTTGCCTGACGCGCATTGCTCCGAGGCCGGTCGGGCGGCATAATGTAGCCCCTTTTTTCTGCCCCTACATGTGGAAGGTTCCCGTGACTCAGAAGCCCGACCAGTGTCTTGGTGAATGGATCGACCGTGAAGCACTCGCTGAAGCGATGATTCCGCTTATCGGTCAGCTGTACCGCAATAACAATGTGGTGAGCTCGATCTATGGCCGCAGCCTGATCAACCAGTCAGTCATCGCGATTCTCAAAGCCCATCGCTTTGCTCGCCATCGTTCTGCCGACGACAGCGAACTCTCCGTCCACGAAACATTCCCTCTGCTTAAAGCCATGAGCGAGCTCAAGCTCGGCGCGGCTTCGGTAGACCTGGGCAAGTTGGCTTACAAGTTCCGCAAAGAAGGTGCCGGCCGCAGCGCCGAGCAGTTCGTGCGTGAAGAAATGGCCGATGTGGTTGGCCAGCAAAACGCTGCAGCCCGCAAAGGCACCGACGTGGTGTTGTACGGCTTCGGTCGTATCGGCCGCCTGCTGGCGCGCATCCTGATCGAAAAAACCGGTGGCGGCGACGGCTTGCGCCTGCGTGCCATCGTGGTGCGTAAAGGCGCCGAGAACGACCTGACCAAGCGTGCCAGCCTGCTGCGCCGCGACTCGGTACATGGCCCGTTCAACGGCACCATCGTCATCGACGAAGAAAACAACACCATCACCGCCAACGGTAACCTGATCCAGGTGATCTACGCGAAGAACCCGGCCGAGGTGGATTACACCCAATACGGCATCAAGGACGCACTGCTGGTGGACAACACCGGTGTATGGCGTGATGCCGAAGGCCTGGGCCAGCACCTGGCCTGCCCAGGTATCGACCGCGTTGTGCTGACTGCGCCTGGCAAGGGCAAGCTCAAGAACATCGTGCACGGTATCAACCACGGCGAAATCACCGCTGACGACAAGATCGTGTCCGCCGCTTCCTGCACCACCAACGCCATCGTGCCGGTGCTGAAGGCTGTGAACGACAAGTTCGGCATTGTTAACGGTCACGTTGAAACGGTTCACTCGTACACCAACGACCAGAACCTGATCGACAACTTCCACAAAGGCGATCGCCGTGGCCGTAGCGCCGCGTTGAACATGGTGATCACCGAGACCGGTGCTGCCACCGCTGCTGCCAAGGCCCTGCCTGAGCTGGCCGGCAAGCTGACCGGTAACGCGATCCGCGTACCGACGCCGAACGTGTCGATGGCCATTCTCAACCTGAACCTTGAGAAAGCCGCCACCCGCGAAGAGATGAACGAGTACCTGCGCTACATGGCGCTGCACTCCGACCTGCATAAGCAGATCGACTTCGTTAACTCGCAGGAAGTGGTGTCCACCGACTTCGTGGGCTCGCGCCACGCCGGTGTGGTCGACGCTGAAGCGACCATTACCCAGGACAACCGCGTTGTTCTGTACGTGTGGTACGACAACGAGTTCGGCTACAGCTGCCAGGTGGTTCGTGTGATGGAAGACATGGCCGGGGTTAACCCGCCAGCATTCCCGCGCTAAGCCTTTGCGGTAAATGAAAAAGCCCCGACTGGTTCGGGGCTTTTTTGTGGCTGTTGGTTTTGTGGTGAATATCAGGGCCTCATCGCAGGCAAGCCAGCTCCCACATTTCGACTTGTGAACACAGTCAAATGTGGGAGCTGGCTTGCCTGCGATAGCGGTCTATCAGGCGCCGCCAACCACCGAAGCCTGCGCCGTCCGCAATTCATGCCGATTGCCTTTAAACAGCACCAACGTCGCAATCAGCCCCAACACCGCCGCACCACTGAGCCAAATCCCTGGCGCCGCCTTGTTATCCAGCACATGGATCAGGTAAGTACAGGCCGCCGGCGTAAACCCACCAAAGGTCGCCGTTGCCAGGCTATAAGCCAGCGAGAATCCAGTGGTGCGCACTTCAATCGGCATGATCTCGGTAAGCGCCACCACCATCGCCCCGTTGTACGAGCCATACAGGAACGACAACCACAACAGCACGATCAGCAGATGGCTGAAACTCGGATTCGCCACCAGCCACGACAGCGCCGGATACGCTGTGAGAATTGCCAGAATCGTCGCACCCAGCAGCAAGGGTTTGCGCCCGATCTTGTCGGACACCGCGCCCATCACCGGCAGCCAGATAAAGTTGGAGATGCCCACGCACACCGTCACCAGCAATGCGTCGAAGTCAGACAGGTGCAGTTCGGCCTTGCCGAAGGTCGGGGTGTAAGCGGTAATGAGGTAGAACGACACGGTGGTCATCACCACCAGCGCCATGCCGGCGATGACGATGCCAAAGTTCTGGCCGATCGAACGCACGATTTCCTGCAGGGTAGGGCGGTGTTTACGTGCCTGGAACTCTGGGGTTTCCTCCAGCGAACGGCGAATCACGAAGATCACCGGCACGATCAGGCAGCCGATCAGGAACGGCACGCGCCAGCCCCAGTCGCCCATCTCTTCCGGGCTGAGCCAGTGGTTGAGGCCCACGCCGAGCAAACCGGCGAACACCACCGCAGCCTGCTGGCTGGCGGACTGCCAACTGACGAAAAAGCCCTTGCGGCCCGGTGTGGCGATTTCTGCCAGGTACACCGACACACCGCCCAGCTCGACGCCGGCAGAGAAACCCTGAAGCAGTCGACCGAACAGCACGATCAGCGGCGCGGCCACACCCAATGTGGCGTAGCCGGGCACGCAGGCAATCAGGATGGTGCCGGCGGCCATCAAGGCCAGCGTGATGACCAGGCCCTTTTTGCGGCCGTGGCGGTCGATATAGGCGCCGAGGAAGATTGCGCCCAGTGGCCGCATCAGGAAACCGGCGCCGAAGGTCGCAAGCGATAGCATCAACGAGGCAAACGCGCTGTCGCTGGGAAAGAAGGTCTTGGCAATGGCCGTGGCGTAGAAGCCGTAGACCATGAAGTCGAACATCTCGAGGAAGTTGCCGCTGACAACGCGAAAAATCGCTTTGCCTTTGCCCGTGGTAGTGGACATGTCATGCACTCATGTTGGCTGTCTTATTAGTGATCCCTGGTCATCATTCGTCCTTGCTGCAGTTTTGTAACCATATGTGTATTGGCCATTACCGGCAATAAAAATTGATAGCAAGCATGACTAAATGCGCAGTTGTCGAGGGCGATGAAAATCAAATGTGGGAGCTGGCTTGCCTGCGATAGCGGTGTGTCAGTCCGCAAATGAATGGCTGACCCACCGCTATCGCAGGCAAGACAGCTCCCACAGGGTTCTTTGGTGTTTTTGGGGGCGGTGATTAGTTCAGGAGGGCGTTGCGCAGGCTGTCCGACAGGCCTTTCGGCGCGAGCCAGATACCGAGGTAGGCTTTCGCCAATTCATCATCGCGACTGCTGAACACCACTTGCTCATTGATCTCCAGGCTCAGCCCACGCCCAGGACGAAAATCCAGGGCGTAACGGTCACCGCTGCGAATGTTGCGGAAACTGGCGTGCAGTTGGTCCAGCTCGGGCTTCAGGCGGGCGAGGGTTGCAGCGGATTGCTGACGTTCAAGGGTAGCCGTAGCGGCCTTGATCACATCATTGCGGTCGATGTCGCGAAAGTAATACAGCGCCAGGCGCACAGCCTTTTGCTGGTCCCAGGCCTGTTTGGCGCTGATATCAGCTGGAGCGTACAGCGCGGCCGCATACACATCCGCCCAGAGATACACCAGCACCGCCTGGTTTTTCAGCGCCAGCTCATGCGTTTGCGCAGCAAAACCGGCTTGCTTAAGCCGACTCGCTTCACTGGCGTGCGCTGTCAGCGAAAAAATCATCATTAAACAGAAAACCACATGCCGCATAATGGCCCCGCCTGCGAAGGTGCGTGTCAGCAGTGTAATGCCAGTTTGCAGTTCCTGTAGTAAAGGCAAGACTGGCCTACGACGCGACCAAGGGTTAATGTGCGCGGCGTTGAGCCTTATATAGACTGTGCCCCGGCTCACACACTTGAGCCAAAAATTTCCTTCATGCCCGCTGGCCGCGGCATGATTTAGCCAGGCGTCCAACCGTACGCCTGGCCTGTTCTGAGGAGTACGCATGGCTGTCTACAACTACGACGTGGTGGTACTGGGTTCCGGCCCGGCTGGAGAAGGTGCGGCAATGAACGCCGCCAAAGCGGGGCGCAAGGTGGCGATGGTCGATAGCCGTCGCCAGGTCGGCGGTAACTGCACCCACCTGGGTACCATCCCGTCCAAGGCCTTGCGTCACTCGGTGCGCCAGATCATGCAGTTCAACACCAACCCGATGTTCCGGGCCATTGGTGAGCCGCGCTGGTTCTCGTTCCCGGACGTATTGAAAAGCGCCGAGAAAGTCATCTCCAAGCAAGTTGCGTCTCGCACGGGTTACTACGCCCGTAACCGCGTCGACCTGTTTTTTGGCACCGGCAGTTTCGCCGACGAGCAAACCGTCGAAGTGGTCTGCGCCAATGGCGTGGTCGAGAAGCTGGTGGCCAAGCACATCATCATCGCCACCGGTTCGCGCCCGTATCGCCCAGCCGATATCGATTTCCACCACCCGCGTATCTACGATAGCGACACCATCCTGAGCCTGGGCCACACCCCGCGCAAACTGATCATCTATGGCGCCGGCGTTATCGGCTGTGAATACGCCTCGATCTTCAGTGGCCTGGGTGTGTTGGTGGAGCTGGTCGACAACCGTGACCAGTTGCTGAGCTTCCTCGACTCGGAAATCTCCCAGGCGTTGAGCTACCACTTCAGCAACAACAACATCACCGTGCGCCACAACGAAGAGTACGAGCGGGTCGAAGGCCTGGATAACGGGGTGATTTTGCACCTCAAGTCCGGCAAGAAGATCAAGGCCGACGCCTTGCTGTGGTGCAACGGCCGTACCGGCAACACCGACAAGCTGGGCATGGAAAACATCGGGGTCAAGGTCAACAGCCGTGGCCAGATCGAAGTGGATGAGAACTACCGCACTTGCGTACCGAACATCTACGGTGCCGGTGACGTGATCGGCTGGCCGAGCCTGGCCAGTGCTGCGCATGACCAGGGCCGTTCGGCCGCTGGCAGCATCGTCGACAATGGCAGCTGGCGTTATGTGAACGACGTGCCGACCGGGATCTACACGATTCCCGAGATCAGCTCGATCGGCAAGAACGAACACGAACTGACCAAGGCCAAGGTGCCTTATGAAGTCGGCAAGGCGTTCTTCAAGAGCATGGCGCGTGCGCAGATCGCCGGTGAGCCGCAAGGCATGCTGAAGATCCTGTTCCACCGTGAAACCCTTGAGGTTCTCGGCGTGCATTGCTTCGGCTACCAGGCCTCCGAGATCGTGCACATCGGCCAGGCGATCATGAGCCAACCGGGTGAGCAAAATACCCTCAAGTATTTTGTAAACACCACGTTCAACTACCCGACCATGGCCGAAGCCTATCGGGTAGCGGCCTACGACGGCCTCAACCGGCTTTTTTGAGCGGCTCCGGCCGGTGGCCTGAGCCGGCCGGGGAGACCGATTTCAGTAATTCTCGAGGGTGGCAGTGGCCAAACCGGGAAAGTCTGTAATCAGGCTATCTACGCCGAAGTCGGCGAGCCTGCGCATCAGCGCAGGT
The DNA here is from genome assembly GCF_021605825.1 of Pseudomonas sp. PA-6-3C. Lineage (NCBI taxonomy): Bacteria > Pseudomonadati > Pseudomonadota > Gammaproteobacteria > Pseudomonadales > Pseudomonadaceae > Pseudomonas > Pseudomonas sp. PA-6-3C. The sequence continues at coordinate 21,741 of NZ_WKDV01000025.1, read as the reverse complement.
TCGTTGACCGTCCACACGGACACGTGCAAACCCTGACGCTGGGCTTTTTCCAGGCGCTCGGGGGTGCACAACGTCCAGTTCAACGCCAAGTACTCACAGCCGTAGTTCTGCGCGACCTTCAACGGGTCGAGCCAGGCGTATTCGGCCACCAGGCCGCGTGACAGGTCCGGGGTGAGCTCAACCGCCGCTTTTAATACTTCCCGAGAACTTGAGGTCACGGTGACCTTGTCCATCAGGCCATGCCGCACGGCCATCTCGCGGATCGCCAGCACAGTGGTCGCGGCGCGGGTGCGCGAGGCACTTTTGACTTCCAGCTGCCAGTGATCGAAGTCGCACTGTTCGAACAGTTCTTCCAGGCGCGGAATCGGGCACGGTTTGACCCAGCCTGGGCCACCTTTGCGCGCGTCCATCTTTACCAGGTCTGCCGCCGAATACTCGACGACTTTGCCGCGCCGGTCGGCGGTGCGCTTGAGGGTCGGGTCGTGGATCACCATCAACTCGCCGTCCATGGACAGGTGCAAGTCCAGTTCGCAACGGCGTACACCGTGCTTGAGGCACTCCTGAAAGCTGGTCAGGGTGTTTTCCGGTGCTTCGCCTTTGGCACCGCGGTGGCCGTAAATCAGGGTCACAGTTGCTCCTTTGCGCCAGATAGGCTGGCGTGTTCAATACGTATTCAGAGGTCGTCGCTTTGTTCCCGCGCCAGACGGCGTTCCTGTGCCTGTTTCTGCAGGATATAGCGCGCCAGCAACTGGCGTTGGGCGTCGGTCATGGATTCGAACTCCGTGCCCACGTCAAAACCATCGCCTTTGGGCTCGCAATGCGTCACGCGTGCGCGCAACAGCAGGCCGAGCGCCTGGGGCATCAGCACCAGCTTGACCGCCAGGTGCGCGCCGGGCGCCAGCGGCGTGGGGTGCTGGAAGTCGATGCCGCCTTCGGAGATGATCACCGGCTGCGGTGCGCCGACTTCGTCCAGCAGGCCGCGGGCCATGATCTGGCTGAGCAGGTCCACGCGTTTGTTCTGGACTTTGAGAAAGGCCGCCAGGCTGCGGTCCTTCTCGCTGATCTGGCGCAGCAGGTGCTGGGCTTCGAATTCGCTGAGGTGCAGTTCGCTGAGCAGATTGAACAGCGGGGAATCATCCAGCAACACTTCCTTGCTCGCCGCTTCCGGGGCAGACAGTGTGCTGATTTGAAGTGCGATCATGTCGTCGATACGGTAGTATTCGCGGCGTTCTTCTTCATCTAATGTCGACATGGCGAACCCCAGGTAACGGTAATGGTCAGAGTGTAAAGCTGCTTACCAGACCCCGCCACCGGGACGTCTTCTTTTCCTCCGAACAAGCCCCGACATGTTCAGACCTCTCTTCGTATTTATCGGCACGCGTTATACCCGTGCAAAGCGCCGCAATCATTTTGTGTCGTTCATTTCCCTGACCTCGATGATCGGGCTCGCCTTGGGCGTGGTCGTGATGATCGTGGTGCTGTCGGTGATGAACGGCTTCGATCATGAGATGCGCACCCGCGTGCTGGGCATGGTGCCCCACGCGACCATCGAGTCCGATGAACCCATCAACGACTGGCAAAGCCTGGCCTCCAAGGTCAAGCAGAACCCCAAGGTGGTGGCCGTTGCGCCGTTTACCCAGATGCAGGGGCTGCTGACCAACGACGGCAAGGTGCAGAAGATCCTGCTCAATGGCGTTGACCCGGCCCAGGAACGTAACGTGTCGATCATCGACAAGTTCATGTTGCAGGGCAAACTCGACGACTTGGCACCCGGCAGCTTCGGCATCGTGATCGGCGACAAGGCGGCGGCCAAGCTCGGCGTGGGCATCGGCGACAAGCTGACCTTCGTCGCGCCGGAAGTCACCGTGACCCCGGCCGGCATGTTCCCACGCATGAAGCGCTTTACCGTGGTCGGCACCTTCCACGTCGGCGCCGGCGAAATCGACGGCTACCTGGGCCTCACCAACCTTACCGACCTGGCCCGCCTGCATCGCTGGCAGCCGGATCAGGTGCAGGGCCTGCGCCTCAAGTTCAACGACCTGTTCGATGCACCGCGCGGCGCGTGGGAAATCGCCCAGCACTTGGGCGACTCGCAGTACTACGCCCGCGACTGGACCCGCACCCACGGCAACCTCTACCAGGCCATCCGCATGGAAAAAGCCATGATTGGCCTGCTGTTGCTGCTGATCGTCGCCGTGGCTGCGTTCAACATCATCTCCACGCTGGTGATGGTGGTGAACGACAAGAAGGGCGATATCGCCATCCTGCGTACCCTTGGCGCCACGCCGGGCCAGATCATGGCGATCTTCATGGTGCAGGGCACCGTGATCGGCGTAGTCGGCACCTTGATCGGTACCGCCGTCGGCATTCTGGCCGCGCTGAACGTCAGCGCCGCCATTGCCGCGCTGGAAAAAGTCATCGGCCACAAGTTTCTCAACGCTGACGTCTACTTCATCGACTACTTGCCGTCCCAGGTTCAGGCCCAGGACGTGTTGATGGTGGGCGGCGCCGCGTTGCTATTGAGTTTCCTTGCCACCCTGTATCCAGCCTGGCGCGCGGCACGCACCCAGCCAGCACAGGCCTTACGTTATGAGTGAATCGGGCATGAGTGAAAAAGCTATCTTGAGCTGCCGCAACCTGGGCAAATCCTACGAGGAAGGCCCGGAGTCGGTAGTGGTGTTGTCCAACCTGCAGCTGGAACTGCACCCGGGCGAGCGCGTGGCGATCGTCGGCAGTTCCGGTTCCGGCAAAAGTACCTTGCTCAACCTGTTGGGCGGCCTGGATACGCCTTCCGAGGGCAGCGTGTGGCTGGCCGGCGAAGAACTGTCGGCACTCGGTGAAAAAGCCCGTGGTCAACTGCGCAACCGTTCGCTCGGTTTTGTGTACCAGTTCCACCACCTGCTGCCGGAATTCACCGCGCTGGAAAACGTGTGCATGCCGCTGCTGATCGGCAAGACCGCGATCCCGGAAGCCCGCCAGCGCGCCAAGGCGTTGCTGGAGCGCGTCGGCCTTGGCCATCGCCTGGAGCACAAACCGGCGGAACTGTCCGGCGGCGAGCGCCAGCGTGTGGCCATCGCCCGTGCCCTGGTGAACAACCCAGGCCTGGTGATGCTTGACGAGCCGACCGGCAACCTCGACTCGCACACCGCGCAAGGCATCAAGGACTTGATGCTGGAACTGAGCACCCAGATGCGCACCGCGTTCCTGGTGGTCACCCATGACATGAGCATGGCCCGCCAGATGGACCGCGTGTTGCACCTGCAGGAAGGTCATCTGGTCGCCATCTGACCCGTTTCAAGCCTGGCTTTTTTAAGCCAGGCTTTTTCATTTTTTTAAACGGTGCCCGCGAATGTTCAGACCGTTATCGATTTTTATCGGCACGCGCTATACCCGCGCCAAGCGCCGCAACCGTTTTGTCTCGTTTATCTCGATGACCTCGATGATCGGCCTCGCCCTGGGCGTGCTGGCGATGATCGTGGTGCTGTCGGTAATGAACGGCTTCCAGCGTGAAATGAGCACGCGCATCCTCGGCATGGTGCCCCACGCCACTATCGTCGGTGTAAACCCGATTGATAACTGGCAGCCCGTGGCCGCCGCCGCGCTGAAGAACCCCGAGGTCACCGCTGCGGTGCCGTTCACACAGATGGACGGCATGTTCTCCTACAAGGGCGCGATGCAACCTATCGAGATCAGCGGCGTTGACCCGGCCCAGGAAGGCAAGGTGTCGATCGTGGCCCAGCATATCGTGCGCGGCAAACTCGAAGACCTGAAGGCCGGCGAGTTCGGCGTAGTGATCGGCGACATTACCGCTCGGCGCTTTCGCCTGAATGTGGGTGACAAGCTGACCCTGATCGTGCCGGAAATCAGCACGGCCGCACCGGGTGGCATCACCCCGCGCATGCAGCGCTTGAACGTGGTCGGTATCTTCAAGGTCGGTGCCGAGCTGGATGGCTCCATGGCCCTGATCAACATGGCCGACGCCGCCGAGATCCAGCATTGGCAGCCGAACCAGGTGCAAAGCGTGCGCCTGGCGGTGAAAGACTTGTACGCGGCCCCCAAGGTTTCGGCCGACATTGCCGCGAGCCTCGGCGCCGACTACAAGCCGGATGACTGGACCCACACCCAGGGCAGCCTGTTCAGTGCAATGAAGATGGAAAAGACCATGATCGGCCTGCTGTTGCTGATGATCGTCGCCGTCGCTGCGTTCAACATCATCGCCACGCTGATCATGGTGGTGAACGACAAAGGCGCGGACATCGCGATTTTGCGCACCATCGGCGCCACGCCACGGCAGATCATGGCGATCTTCATGGTGCAGGGCACGGTGATTGGTATCGTCGGCACCTTGATCGGCGGCGTGCTGGGCGTGATTGCGGCGCTGAACGTGAGTGAACTGGTGGGCTGGCTGGAGCGCGTGACCGGGCAGCATATCTTCAGTTCGGACGTGTACTTCGTCAGCAACCTGCCTTCCGAGCTGCAAGGCGGCGATGTACTGCTGATTTGCACGGCCGGGTTTGTGTTGAGCTTTATGGCCACGATTTACCCGGCGTATCGGGCGGCGAAGATTGAGCCGGCGCATGCCCTCAGGTATTCGTAAACGCTAAGACCGCTATCGCAGGCAAGCCAGCTCCCACATTTTGATGTGTGAATACATTCGAATGTGGGAGCTGGCTTGCCTGCGATAGGGCCGGCCCAGCTTGCATCAATTCCCCCTGGGCAACTCAATCACAAACCGCGTCCACCCGGCTTCAGACTCACAATAAATCCTTCCTCCATGCGCCCGCACAATCGACTGGGTAATCGCCAACCCCAGCCCCGCATGCTCGCTGCTGCCTTCATGGCGCGCCGGGTCTGCCCGATAGAACCGGTCAAACAATTTAGGTAACAAAGCCGCAGGGATACCTTCCCCTGTATTGGCGACAGTCAGCGTCACAGCCTGTGCGCTTTCCGTTATCCGCACGCGCACCTCGCCACCCACGGGGGTAAACCGCAGCGCGTTATCCAGCAAGTTCGACAAGGCTCGGCGCAACATACCGCGATCGCCCGCCGTTTGAGCCGTGCCCTCGCACACCAGATTGACCTGCGCGTCTTCGGCCAACAGCGCAAAAAACTCCAGCAACGCCTCCACTTCATCGTGCAGCGCCAGCGCTTCGCGCTTGGGCATCAGCAGGCCATGGTCGGCTTTGGCCAGGTACAACATGTCATTCACCAACTGCGCCATCCACTGCAACTCCTCCAGGTTGCTGTGCAGCGCCTCGCGGTAGTCCTCCAGCGGGCGCGGCTGGGTGAGGATCACCTGGGTTTGAGTCAGCAGGTTCGACAGGGGCGTGCGCAGTTCATGGGCGATATCGGCGGAGAAAGACGAGAGGCGCTGGAACGCGTCGTCGAGCCGCCCCAGCATCGCGTTAAACGCTTGGGCGAGTTCGGCCAGTTCCACCGGCATTTGCGCCTGGGGCAATCGTTGGGTCAGGGAGTGGGCCGACACGCCGGCGGCCACTTCACTCATGCGCCGTAACGGCCGCAGCCCGCTGCGCGCTGCCCATGCGCCGAGCAGCGCGGTGGCCAGGGCGGACAAGCCGACCGTGAGCCAGATCAACCGCTGCATGCGTTGCAGAAAGTGCTGGTGGTGCGTGATGTCGAGGATCAGCGTCACTTGCGGCGAGCCGGGTTGGCCCTCCAGCAACGGCGCGTTGTACACGCGGTAGTCGGTGCCGGCGTTTTGCAGGCTGTGCAGGCCGGGCGCTGCGGGCAGCGTGACACTCGGCGCGCCATCAAACCAGCGTTGGCCGGCGGCGCTGATGCGCAAGGCAAGGTCCGGCTGGCGGCTGAGTTCGGCACGCAGTTGCGCTTCTCGCTGAGTAAAGGACGCCAGTGAGTCGACACCCTGCAAGGTGCTGCGCAGCGCGATCAGTTTGCCGTCGAGTTGCTGCTGGTCCAGTTCGATAAAGTGCGCTTCGCTGGCCTGGTTAAACAACACGCCAGCGATGAGCGAGACCACCGCCGTACAGCCGGCAAATAACAGGGCCAGACGGCTGGCCAGGGACAGGCGCGCAATCAATTGCACCGTTCCTCCAGCACATAGCCCATGCCGCGCACGGTGTGGATCAGCTTGGTGGGGAAGTTGTCGTCGACTTTAAGGCGCAAGCGGCGGATCGCCACTTCGATGATATTGGTGTCACTGTCGAAATTCATGTCCCACACCTGGGAGGCAATCAGGCTCTTGGGCAGCACTTCGCCCTGGCGGCGCAGCAGCAGTTCGAGCAGGGCGAACTCCTTGGCGGTGAGGTCGATACGCTGGCCGCCGCGCTCGACGCGGCGGCGGATCAGGTCCAGGCGCAGGTCGGCCAGTTGCAGCGTGGTTTCCTGCGGGGTGCTGCTGCCACGGCGCAACAGGCTGCGCACCCGCGCCAGCAATTCGGAAAAGGCGAAAGGCTTGACCAGGTAATCGTCGGCGCCCAGCTCAAGGCCGTGCACACGGTCTTCCACGGCGTCGCGGGCGGTGAGGAACAACACCGGAATGTCCAGGCCCGCACTGCGCACGGCGTGCAGAATTTGCCAGCCGTCGCGGCCGGGCAGCATCACGTCGAGGATCAGCAGGTCGTAATCGCCGGTCAGGGCCAAATGCTGCCCACTCGTGCCGTCAGCCACCAACTCGGTGGTAAAGCCAGCCTCGGTCAGGCCCTGGCGCAGGTAGTGGCCGGTTTTCGGTTGGTCTTCAACGATCAGCAGTTTCATGGGCAACTCGTGGCAACAGGTGGCGATGGGCTTTATACCGTGGGCGGCAGCGTCAGGGCGTAACCTGACAAAGTTGTAATCTAGCAGTCAGCTGGCTGGCAGCAGAGCCATCTTAAAGTGCTGACCAAGCTGGACACACTTTTTTGGAGAAGCGTCATGGCGTTGCGTACACCTCTGTTATTGGCGGGCTGTTTGTTGGCATTGAGCGTTAATGCAATGGCTGATGAGGCTCACACCTACGCGTTTGGTCACCCGGCACCGGCCGATAAAGCCACGCGCACCGTGGAAGTAACCCTGCAGGACATTTCCTTTTCGCCCAAGGCTCTGGATGTAAAAGCCGGTGAGACCGTGCGCTTTGTGCTGGTCAACAAAGGCCAGTTGCTGCACGAGTTCAACCTGGGTGATGCGGCGATGCACGCCGAACACCAAAAAGAAATGCTCAAGATGCAGGCCAGCGGCATGCTCACGGCCACCGGCATGGGCAAGATGGACCACGCCGCCATGGGGCATGGCGATATGGGCGAGATGGGTGGCATGAAGCATGACGATCCCAACAGCGTGCTGGTCGAGCCGGGCAAGACCGCCGAGCTGACCTGGACCTTCAACAAGGCCGCGGGTCTTGAGTTTGCCTGCAACATTGCCGGGCATTATCAGGCGGGCATGGTCGGCAAGCTGACCGTTGAGTGAGGCGATTCTTAAGGGCGGGAGCAAAGGCTGGTAGACTGGCGCAGTTTATTTAGCCAGGTTTCCGCCATGCATCCCGCAGCCGAACATTCGCCGCTGGGCAAGTCCAGTGAATACATCTCTACCTACACGCCGTCGTTGCTGTTTCCGATCCCTCGCGCCGCCAAATGGGCCGAGCTGGGCCTGACTGCCGAAACCCTGCCTTATAAGGGCGTGGATTTCTGGAACTGCTTCGAACTGTCGTGGCTGCTGCCATCCGGCAAGCCGGTGGTGGCCATCGGTGAATTCAGCATCCCGGCCGAGTCGCCGAACATCATCGAGTCCAAATCTTTCAAGCTGTACCTCAACTCGCTGAACCAGACCGCGTTTGCCGACACGCAAAGCCTGGAAGCCACCTTGCGCACCGACCTCAGCGCCGCCGCCGGCCTGCCTGTGAGTGTGCGCATCCGCAGCCTGGCCGAGGTTGAGGCCGAAGGCGTGATGGCGTTGCCGGGGGCGTGCATCGACGACCTGGACATCAGTGTCAGCAACTACGAGCACCCGCGCCCGGAACTGCTGCGTTGCGACGACTCGCGCATTATCGAGGAGAGCGTGCACAGCCACCTGCTCAAATCCAACTGCCCGGTCACCAGCCAGCCGGATTGGGGCAGCGTGGTGGTGGAGTACCGTGGTCACGCGTTGGATCACGCCAGTTTGCTGGAATATATCGTGAGCTTCCGCCAGCACTCGGACTTTCATGAGCAGTGCGTTGAGCGGATCTTTTTGGACTTGCAGCGGTTGCTCAAGCCAGAGAAGTTGACGGTGTATGCGCGCTATGTGCGGCGCGGTGGGTTGGATATCAACCCGTATCGCAGCACTGAGAATGTGCAGTTCCAGAACGTGCGCCTGGCTCGTCAGTAGCCGTCACACAAAACAAATGTGGGAGCTGGCTTGCCTGCGATAGCGGCCCATCAGTCATACATCGGGTGACTGATACACCGCCATCGTAGGCAAGCCAGCTCCCACATTTTGGTTCTGTGTTTGGCTTGGGGCCGGGTTAGATCCCCATGTTGCCCAAGGTGATCATGATATTGCGCAATGTCCCGGAAATGACCGGGTGTTCGGCATCGAACTCTATGGCTGCTTGATTCACATCGTCGGAAATACTGGGCGTTTGGGTGGCCGGTTCAAGTTCGAGTTGTAATTCGAACTTGGCAATCAAGGCTTCCAGTGCTTCACGTTTTTCTTCAGACAGCGGCGGTTGCTGTTCCAACTGCCCGCGCAGGATGTTGACCTGTTCTTCAAGCTTTATGCGGTCAGGCATGACGTTCTTCCTTTTATCGATAGGCACTGGCATAGACCGCGGCACGCCGTGAAAGGTCTACGGGCTGACCTGTAGATTAATCCACCGGCGCCTTGAGTGCATGATCTCTATCAGGGCTTCTCGCCTTTAAGCTGGCGCAGGCTGATATCCGCCAGGCACGTGCCCAGCTCGCCAAGGTGATCGATCACTGAATGCACGCCCAGCCCATACAGCGCCACCGTGGCTTTGCCGCGCTTGTGCTCGCGCTGTTGTTCGGTCAACGCCTGCCATTGCTCAGGTGACAGGCCGCACAGCGAGCCGCAGGACGCCAGGCCGATGGTCCATAACCCGGCATTCAGGCCCGATTGCAGCAAACGTGGCTCGCCGCTGACCAGCACACAGCCTTCGAGGCGTTGGATATTCAGTGCCATCAAGGCTTGCCAGCAGGCATGTGGCGCCGGCCAGCGGAGGGAGGAGGGCGGTGTTGCCTTCACCCAGTCGGGCAATGCGGCCGACAGGGGTGTGGTCACCGAGGCGGGCAGTTCATCCAGCCAGGCGCAGGGCACGCCTTGGTCCTTGAGGCTGCGCAGAATCTTCAGCGCGCCGGGCGTGGCCTGGGAGTCGGGGCAGGGCGAGTCTGTGCGGGCCTGGGAACCGAAATCCACCAGGCAGCCACTCAGGCCAAACAGCACGGCAGTCAAGGTGGGGGCGCTGGCTATGGCAATTTCGGCGTGAGGCATTTCGACTTCCCTGAAATAGCTACGACGCTATCCGGGCTGCATGACAAGCGGATGACACTTAACCTGTTTGTAGGAATTTTGTGCATTTTGCGTATGTCGTTTCCTCGTTACTGCCTAAATCCACACATCCGTCATATACTGACGGTCTTATTCAGGGCATAGCGCCCATGACAGATCATTCAAGGAGCCAAAGCTATGCGCTGGAGCCAGTACTTCGCTCAGCTATCTGTGTGTGCAACTATCCTGCTCGCCCCCTTCGCGGCCCAGGCTGCGTCGGAAGACGATCCATGGGAAAGCGTCAACCGCCCGATCTTCACCTTCAACGACACCGTTGATACCTACGCGCTCAAGCCGATTGCCCAGGGTTATCAATTTGTAACCCCGCAATTTGTACAAGACGGCATCCACAACTTCTTCCGCAACATCGGCGATGTCGGCAACCTGGCCAACAACGTGCTGCAGCTCAAGCCGCACGCCGCCGGTGTAGACACCGCCCGCCTGTTGATGAACACCACCTTCGGCGTGCTTGGTTTTGTTGATGTGGGCACCAAAATGGGGCTGCAACGCAGCGATGAAGACTTCGGCCAGACCCTCGGCTACTGGGGCGTTGGCAGCGGTCCTTACGTGATGCTGCCGCTGCTCGGCCCAAGCACCCTGCGTGATGCGCCGTCCAAATACGTCGACAGCTACACCCAACCGTACCGCTACATGAACGATATCGGCTGGCGCAACAGCACCTTCGGCCTGAACATCGTTGATACCCGTGCCAGCCTGCTCGACAGCGAGAAGCTGATCACGGGCGACAAATACACCTTTATCCGTAACGCTTACCTGCAGAACCGTGAGTTCAAGGTAAAAGACGGCAAGGTCGTCGACGACTTTTAAGCCGTGACGTTTTGAAATGAAAAAAGGCGACCTCTATAGGTCGCCTTTTTTGTGCGCGTTTTTCAGCGCATTTTCAAGATCCTGAGGCCCAGGTGCTGGCGCTCGCCTTCGTTTTTGGCCCACACCACCTCGGTGTCCGCCTCCAGGCCCGTGAGGGCGGCGTGTTCCGAATCGATGCGCACGGTCAGTTGGTCTCCCACCTGAAACTGGCGAGGTGCCTCAACCTGCATGCCGGAGCTGGAAAGGTCCACACAAACCCCGGCAATCTCTTGCCCCGCGTGGATCAGCGCCACATCGGCATCCACGCGCATGCGGATGAAATCGCGTTTTTCGTCGTAGCCGCGCTCATGTTCGCTCACGAGTTCCATCCTTACTTTGTGTTGTGGTGGTGACTGTTCTTATAACTCCCGGTGATTTGCGGTGTAAAGACGCCCGGCGACCATCGGCATGAGCTTGAAACCCCTGACGGATGGGAGTACCGTCTGCGCCTTAGAAGGGCACCTCTGCTTTACCGTTGTGCATGGGAGAAATCCCAGTACTTTGTAGGACAGAGAGGCTAGAAAGCGAATCCAGTACGTGAGCCCGGCCATTGCCGAGCCGCCTACGCCAACCTAATTCTGGCGCCGTTTGCCCACATGCAAAAAACCAGTGCCACGCTGCTGATAATCGATGACGACGAAGTAGTGCGCGCGAGCCTCGCGGCCTATTTGGAAGACAGTGGCTTCAGCGTCCTGCAGGCCAGTAATGGCCAACAGGGTCTCCAGGTGTTCGAGCGCGACAAGCCCGACCTCGTGATCTGCGACCTGCGCATGCCCCAAATGGGCGGCCTCGAGCTGATTCGCCAGGTAACCGAGCGTGCGCCGCAGACGCCAGTGATTGTTGTGTCCGGTGCCGGCGTGATGAACGATGCTGTCGAGGCCCTGCGCCTGGGCGCTGCCGACTACCTGATCAAGCCCCTGGAAGACCTGGCGGTGCTGGAGCATTCGGTGCGCCGCGCGCTGGACCGTGCTCGCCTGCTGCTGGAAAACCAGCGCTACCGCGAAAAGCTCGAAACCGCCAACCGCGAACTCGAAGCCAGCCTCAATTTGCTCCAGGAAGACCAGAACGCCGGTCGCCAGGTGCAGATGAACATGCTGCCGGTGAGCCCGTGGACCATCGACGAATTCAAGTTTGCGCACCAGATCATCCCGTCGCTGTACCTGTCGGGTGATTTTGTCGACTACTTCCGCGTCGATGAGCGACGTGTGGCGTTCTACCTGGCCGACGTGTCCGGCCACGGCGCTTCTTCTGCGTTTGTTACCGTGTTGTTGAAATTCATGACCACACGGCTGTTGTTCGAATCCAAGCGCAATGGCACCTTGCCGGAGTTCACCCCCTCCGAGGTGCTGGGCCACATCAACCGAGGCCTGATCAGCTGCAAGCTGGGCAAGCACGTGACGATGGTTGGCGGCGTGATTGATGAAGAAACCGGTCTTTTGACCTACAGCATCGGCGGTCACCTGCCGATGCCGGTTTTATACACTCCCGACAGTGTGCGTTACCTGGAAGGCCGTGGTTTGCCGGTGGGCTTGTTTAACGAAGCCACCTACGAAGACCACATCCTGGAATTGCCGCCGACGTTCAGCCTTACGCTGATGTCCGACGGCATACTGGACCTTCTTCCAGAGCCTACACTCAAAGAGAAAGAAGCTGCCTTGCCCCAAAAGGTCAAGTCGGCGGGCGGCAGCCTGGATGGCCTGCGGCAGGTTTTTGGATTGTCCACGCTAGGGGAGATGCCGGATGATATCGCCCTATTGGTGTTGAGCAGGAATCTTTGATGAGTACCGGAAGAATCCAATTCGCCGAGCAAGACGGGACCTTCGTCCTGAAGTTTGTCGGTGAAGTGCGCCTGACCTTGTGTTCGGCGCTGGATGCGACGATTGAGCGGATCTTCACCGCGCTGAACTTCTCAGCGATCGTGATCGATCTGACCGAAACCCGCAGCATCGATAGCACCACCCTTGGCCTGCTGGCCAAGTTGTCCATTCTGTCTCGGCAGAAGGTTGGCCTGTTGCCGACCGTCGTCACCACTCACGAAGACATCACCCGTCTGTTGCAGTCCATGGGTTTTGACCAGGTGTTCAACATCGTTGACCGCCCGATCCCCTGCCCGGAATGCCTGACCGACCTGCCTTCGCAAGACCAGTCCGAAGAAGTGGTACGGGTCAAGGTGCTGGAAGCGCACAAGATCCTGATGGGCCTGAACGAGTCCAACCGCGAAGCGTTCCACGACCTGGTCAATGCCCTAGAGCGCCACTGACCTTCAGTTGAAACCCAATCCAATGTGGGAGCTGGCTTGCCTGCGATAGCGGTGTGTCAGCCACCTATTCATCACTGACCCACCGCTATCGCAGGCAAGCCAGCTCCCACAGTTTGAATGGGGGTTGGTTTGAGATCAGCAAACATGAAAAAGGGCGGCACCCTCACAGGTGCCGCCCTTTTTGTCGCCGCCTGCCTTACAACTTGGCAGTCAACAACGCCTCCAGCTTCTCCTGGTCCCGAGCAAACTGACGAATCCCCTCCGCCAGCTTCTCAGTCGCCATCGCATCCTCGTTGGACTCCCAACGGAACTGCGCTTCCGTCAAATGCACCCGCGCTTCACCGGCATGGCCTGGCGACAGCTTGCGCTCCAGCTTGCCTTCATCCGCCGCCAGCTTCTCCAGCAGGTCCGGGCTGATGGTCAGGCGGTCACAGCCGGCCAGCTCTTCAATCTGGCTGAGGTTACGGAAGCTCGCACCCATTACTACAGTTTTATAGCCATTGGCCTTGTAGTAGTTGTAGATGCGCGTTACCGACACAACGCCTGGGTCTTCAGCGCCGGTGTAGTCGTTGCCGTTAGCCTTCTTGTACCAGTCGTAGATACGGCCTACAAACGGCGAAATCAGGAACACACCGGCTTCGGCGCAGGCCACGGCCTGGGCAAACGAAAACAGCAGCGTCAGGTTGGTTTGAATGCCTTCTTTTTCCAGCTTCTCCGCTGCGCGGATGCCTTCCCAGGTGGAGGCGATCTTGATCAGCACGCGGTCACGGCCTACGCCGGCTTTGTCGTACAGGTCGATCAGACGGTGCGCACGCTTGAGAATCGCGGCTTCATCGAACGACAAACGCGCATCCACCTCGGTGGAAATACGCCCCGGCACGACTTTGAGAATCTCTTGACCTACCGCCACCGCAAAACGGTCGCTGGCCAGGCCCACGTCACCGTTGCAGTCCTTCACAGCCTCATCCAGCAGCGTGGCATAGCCTGGAATCGACGCCGCCTTGAGCAGCAGGGAAGGGTTAGTGGTGGCGTCTTGCGGCTTGAGCTTGGCGAGGGTGGAGAAATCGCCGGTATCGGCTACAACGGTGGTGAATTGCTTGAGTTGTTCCAGCTTGGAAGTCATGGGCGTGCTCTGTCCTGTGGGTCTGATGACATTACCCGAGCGCCGACAAGCGCTCAAGGGCGCAAATACATTCAGTTGTTTGCGAGGGCAACAACCTGAAAACAGCCGTTTGAATGCCCCGTCTTGGTGCTAAATAGGAGACCAAAACCCCCGACAGGTTCAACCCAAGTTCCCCCAACCCACGCGGCCCCGTGTGAGAGCAGGCTCGCCACAACAGCCCAGCCACCGACCAACTCCCTGACACCCATCGCCCAAACCTGTGGGAGCTGGCTTGCCTGCAATAACGCCAGCCCAGCCACCAACCAACTCCCTGGCACCCCGCACTCAAACTGTGGGAGCTGGCTTGCCTGCGATAACGCCAGCCCAGCCACCAACCAACTCCCTGGCACCCCGCACTCAAACTGTGGGAGCTGGCTTGCCTGCGATAACGCCAGCCCAGCCACCACCCAACCCCCTGACACCCTGCACTCAAACTGTGGGAGCTGGCTTGCCTGCGATGACGCCAGCCCAGCCACCAACCAACTCCCTGACACCCCGCACTCAAAACTGTGGGAGCGAGCTTGCTCGCGAAAGCCGCCTGTCAGCCTCCAAATAAACCAACTGACACCTAACCCCTCACCGCCCCTCCAACAACTCCCCAGCCTGATCCAACAAAGCCAACGGATCACTCGCCTTATGAATATCCACCGACAACAACTGCCTGAACCGACGAGCCCCCGGAAACCCAGTCCCCAACCCCAACACATGCCGAGTAATGTGATGCATCGCACCACCGCTCGCCAAATGCTCCGCAATATAAGGCCGCAACTGCGCCAACACCTGCGCCCGGCTCACCACCGGCGCCTCACTCCCAAACAACCGCTGATCCACCTCCGCCAACACATACGGATTGTGATAAGCCTCCCGCCCCAACATCACCCCATCAAACACCTGCAAATGCTCTTGGCACTGCTCCAGCGTCTTGATCCCGCCATTCAACACAATCTCCAACGCCGGGAAATCCTGCTTCAACTGCGCCGCCACGTCATACCGCAACGGCGGAATATCCCGATTCTCCTTCGGCGACAACCCCTCCAGAATCGCAATCCGCGCATGCACCGTAAAACTCGTACACCCCGCATCACTCACCGTCCCAACGAAATCACACAACTCGGCATAACTGTCTCGCCCATTGATCCCGATACGATGCTTCACCGTCACCGGAATCGACACCGCATCCCGCATCGCCTTCACGCAATCCGCCACCAGCGCCGGGTGCGCCATCAGGATCGCGCCGATCATATTGTTCTGCACCCGATCACTCGGGCAGCCGACGTTCAGGTTCACTTCGTCGTAACCGGCGGCCTCGGCCATACGGGCGCAGGCAGCGAGGTCAGCGGGCACGCTACCGCCCAGCTGCAAAGCAAGCGGGTGCTCGGTTTCGTTGTGGCGCAGGAAGCGCTCGTGGTCGCCATGCAGGATCGCGCCAGTGGTGACCATCTCGGTGTAGAGCAGGGCGTGCTTGGAGAGCAGGCGCAGGAAGTATCGGCAGTGACGGTCGGTCCAATCCATCATGGGGGCGACGGAGAAGCGGCGGGAGAGGGATTGGGGGGCAGCTGTGATTAAGGGCATTGGGCAATCTGAATGGGTGAGGCAGAGGCGGGGAGTTTATCAGGATTGGGGCTGGGATCGGGTGAGGTTGGCGGCTACATCGTTGAGGGAGTTGAATCTTCCGGCAGCGTCAGGGATTCCGTGTCATAGCAGCCTCAATGATTGCATCCAGTCGGGATCTTAAATCGTTGGTTGCTGTTTTGGTTCGGTAGGTCACGGTAGGACTGCTAAATAAATCTGTCCCCTTTTTTGGTGATGTGCTGGAAACCTGCGCATTCCACCGCAGCTGATGGGCATCGTGCCGCAGAACGCGGGTGGGATTGGGTCGATCAGGGAAGCAGCGCAGATTTATGCGGCCAATGAACTGGAGCCGATTCAGGCGCGTATGGCGCAGGTGAATGACTGGCTCGGGGAGGAGGTTGTGCGGTTCAAACCTTACGAAATTCCCGTTGGGGCCTAAAACCCCCTGCGCAGCAAACGAGGCGACGAAGCGGTGCGTCAAGACCGGTCCGACGAGCTATAGGGGGAGTACGAGTACCTTAGGGAACTGAAGCGTCGGGGCATCATGGGCAATGATTTCTTGATCGAGGACAACGCGGGCAGGCTTACGACTCAGTCCATCGCTGTCTGATTTGATGTCAAAGGGCCCACCGCTCGCTATGATGCCTATTCACAGTGCCGGGA
Organism: Pseudomonas sp. PA-6-3C; assembly: GCF_021605825.1. Lineage (NCBI taxonomy): Bacteria > Pseudomonadati > Pseudomonadota > Gammaproteobacteria > Pseudomonadales > Pseudomonadaceae > Pseudomonas > Pseudomonas sp. PA-6-3C. Next base: position 5,719 of record NZ_WKDV01000025.1, on the reverse strand, counting down.
GGGCCTATGCCAGTCATCGAATTGTATTCAAAACGCAGGAAGCGTGAGCTCGGTCTTGAGCCTGATGTCTACACCTACGAAAGCTTCAATGCCAATCTCCGAGCTCAGATATGCTATGTAATCGATGATGTGCTTGGCATTCAGAATCGAAACGAGCTAGAAAGAAATTACGGAAGTATTTGCGAAATCCTGCGGCGGGAGTATGGGGTCTATAAGCTTGTGGCAGGTCTCCATGTTCGGGCCTCAGTAATGGATGAGCTTGGCCAGTTCATATCACTCGAACAGGATATTGATAGAGTTCTTGATGCCATTGAGCTCTGCTTCGTAATCGCGGAATCCTATAGAGATAAGTCCTATACGTATCGGTATCCTCAGGAAGACACTGGTGCCTACATTGATGAGTGTGTTTCCGAGCTAAATACGCGATTTAAAGAGCATGGTAAGGGATACGAAGTAAGTGATGGAAGAGTTCTGAGAATTGACTCCGAGCTTCTTCATACAGAAGCGGTCAAGCCCGCCATAAGCTTCCTGAATCAGTCTGAATACGCTGGCCCAAGGGATGAATTCTTTGGCGCATACGAGCACTATCGGCACGGCAACCTCAAAGAGGCCCTGAACGACGCGCTGAAGGCATTTGAAAGCACTATTAAGGTTGTGCTGGAATTGCGGGGCTGGGAGTACGATAAAACTTCACCGGCTAAGAAACTTTTGGGTGTACTGCTGGCTAATAACTTTCTGCCCTCGTATCACCAGAACCACCTGAACGCTCTCTCAACGTTGTTGGAAAGCAGTGTTCCAACAATCAGGAATAAAGAGGGCGGGCACGGGCAAGGCTCTGAGGTCTCAGAGGTCGAGCCTGAGATCGCTGCATACGTTTTGCACATGACCGCATCGGCAATCGTTATGTTGTGCAGCCTGGAGAAAAAAACCGCCCAAACCGCCCCTGACGCGTGATGCTCTGCTCGTGTACTAGGAGGTGAGCCATCGCCTGCCACACGCCATGTTTTGATGTAAAAGAGCCTCCCTGTCGGTATGCTTGCCGGATTTCAGGGAGAGATGGGTCATGTGGGTTTGGCGTGAAACAAGAGAAAAGTGGTTGCTCGCAGCTGCTCTCACTGTTCTGGGTCTCATCGTCCTGATCAACCTCCAGCTTGAGGTTTGGCCCTGGCTCAAAGGGAGTAAGGCTGCCGCCTTTCTCTCTGCCGAGGCCACTGGCAGTGTTAGCAGTGATCTGCTTGTAGGGCTTTTTTCTGCGTATGTGTTCTACGTAGTCATTGAGCTCATACCCAACTACAGAAGGGAGAGGCTGACGCTAACGCCTTTGAATCTGATCGTCGCCTCTGTCATTGACGCCTACGAGCGTACTCGGGTTTTTGGTCACGAAACGCCGATCACATCGATCGATGACTCCATCTTGGCCCTGGACAACCTGAATGCCCACAAGAGCTCGATTGTGACGAGTGCTCAAATCCTCAGGCTCAAATTTGCAATGGAAACCGCTCATTCAAGGTATCCAGATTTTCAGCACGGCCTGACATTGGCAGCATCAATTTCGCCTGGCCATGCACTCGACTGGCTGGTTCTTAGAGACAAGGTGCGGCTTCTGGCAGACCAGTACGGTTTGTGGCCCCTGCACCCATTTCCACAAAATCTGGGCAACGAGCTCAGCGAGCAGCAGCGTCTTGATCCGGCTTGTGTAGCTACTTTCGAAAAGTATCAGCGAGACATGAATTTGATGAAAGGGACGCTCAAGCTTCGAGTGCTGGAAGTTATTGAGGCTTCGATCTATTGGATGCAGCGACAGGAGTCGTAGGCCAAGATCTCCAGTAGTATTCCACCCTCAACGATCACCCCGATATCAGGCGGGTGTTTGATGGGGTCCATTTTGAGACGGTGGACATCCGGTACAGCACGGTGAATCAGCGGTAGGTGAAAGCCAAGGTTAGCGGAGAGCTTGTGATAATGAACTGGGAGCCGGGCACTAGGAGGACTGTTCTAAGCTTTGAATAAGTGTGCAACACCATCATATAAGCCGCCGTTTAGGCGGATTTTATACAGGAAAATTAGTTTTAACGTTGCTGTTAGCAGGTTCACAGGTCTGCTGTTTTGATTGTTTGTTAGTGGTTAATTGTATTTTTTATTGTTGTTTTTCGTGGCTGGGGTTAGGTCCTAAGAATTTTCCATTAGGAAATATATTTTTCGAGATTTTCCACGTTTTTTGATGTAGCTCATAATTTGATTCTAGGTTTTTACAAAGAAGCTCGTAAGTTGTTTCTGTCTGGTTCAGTGCAGTGTGAAAAATAAGTGGCCCAAGAAGTCGCTTAATTTCTTCAAGTTGCATTTCGACTCCATTTATATTGTGTTTCTCAAGAGCTGGCTGGAGAGTGTTTACATGAAAATTGTTTCTTAAGTCCATGCTGATGATGGTCTGATCGAAGCGCTCTTGCTCTATCGTTAGGGCTAGAAGGTGGCCGATTTCGTTTGCCTCTGAAAAGAAGTTTAAGCCGTTGAAGTCGATACGAACATCTTTATATTCTGGGAACTTAATTGCCTGCATAGAAAATGCTCGATCAAAATCTAATTCATATTGGTCAAATAATTTTTTCATTTGATACATGGCGTTGTATTGCCTGATCAAAGTAAATAGGCATGCATCTAAGGCGCTTTTTCTTTTATTCAAATTTGCCTGATTTTCCTCGTGTTTTCTGAATAAGTACGCAAAATAAGAACCGGAAAATGCGCCAAGTCCAGCAGAAAAAAAAGGCCAGATCTTATCCGTTAAGGGGGTGATAGATTTTTCAACAGCAAGGCTGGAAAAGTACCAAAGAATTAAAGCGGCCAAGCCTGTAAGAATACCCATCCATATGGGGTCGTAACTTCTTAAATTTCTCATAGCTTTCCTTTGTTTTAATTTTGCAGTGTGTCTGAGCAAGCGTGAAGGGGCGTGCGACCTAATATACGTGGGACTTTAAGCGAATAGCGTTTTGCCAACTAGTATCTGTTGGCAGTGCCGCGCGTGCCTTACCAAAGGGGCGACGCCTGTGCCATTCGGGACAGACCACCATTATTGAAAACGTGGTCTGACCGCCTATTCTTCACTATTCTTCACTGTAGTAGCTAAATATTCTGCTACACGATGAACGATGGATGCCGATTCTTGAAAAATCACAATTCCCGCATCAGTCAATCTATCTGGTGTGATTCGCGACCTATTCAACCTGTTGAGTACCATTGTTTCCTGTGGGCTTAAAAGCACTAAGCGATAGTTTTGCTGAATGAAGGAAATAATTTCGTCGTCTGTGCAACCACTGATCACAAGCCGGATCACTTCTTGTGCAAAGGCTCGTCGCGGCATCACGTGCTCAATCAAGACGCTTTCACCGCGCAGTCTTGCATGGTGAGCATCAACGCTGCATTCGGCTTTTGGGTGTTTCTTCAAGCTATTGATGTGGCGGAGGTGGGGGTATTTTACGCGTTGGCAAAGTATGTCGAGTATTCGCTCTACGGAATGAATTGCGCCGCCGTTGTCAGTAAACCCAGCCTCGATAGCCTTATTCCTGGCGTTGATAAATAAGCGCAGTGGAGGCAGAAGAGTGGGCGGGGTGTATTTTCCTTGCATGGTTTTCAGGCTATCTCATCAGGTTTAATCTATTGTGCGATTGGGGCAGACTACCATTATTTTAAATGCGGCCTAACCCATACTTTTCTCTTTTCTTCATAACTGAGCGTAGGCAGTTTCAAATTCCTTAAGAGCTTGATTGACTTTGTAGCGAAGCATCAGCGATGCGGAAAGCTTAACCATTGCTTCGAAAAGCACATGCCCTGACTGAATCTCACATTGACCAACGCAGCGTCCGTAATACTCACCAGGTTCATATGCATAAACCGTATAGAAAGTACCACGATCCTCTCGGTTTAGCCCTGCCATGATGTGTGTCACAGTGCTGCTCCTCGGAACAGGGTCCGGCAGCGAAAACTCCAACACATCCTCAAAAGGAATGAACATAGCAGATGCGGACATTACAAAAAGACTCGCGATATCCAGCGCCTCCTCAATTATTTTAAATTCAGGGGTTTCGTATTCATGTTCAAGAAGATTCCGCATGTTAACTACTTTGCGCAGAAGGCTTGGTGCCAATAAGCCAAGTGCTCTCAATTTTTCTATTTTTTTTGGCACATTCCATTTGAGTGACGGATAACCAAATGAGATCAGCAACTGGTCAAGCTGACAGACAATCGCGCGTTTAGCATTAGTGGTTGCATTTACAAGGGCCGACAAACCTCCCCGCTCAAAATCGTCTTCCGCCAGGCATAAGAACTCGACAGGTGAAGTTTTCAGCGCTGTCATTTCGAAGCTACCACCACCTGACGCTACTGCGCATTTGCTCATATCGAACTCATGAGCGAGGCAAAACTCTTTGATATCCATTTCTCAACCCGGCTCAATTGCCGTTCATGGGACGGCTGTAGAAACAGTGTATCAGGGGCGCTACCGACTGACCGAACCGGAGTCTGCGGATAAATTGGAAGGCATCGGTCCTCCGGAGCGCTATATCGCATCGAAGGCCAGACGAAGCCAAAAACGTACATTATTCACATCTGTATCACTGTGGACGGCCGTTTTTGGCGGGAAGCTGTCGTAGGCCGGGCGTCCGCTCCTGGCCGATTGCTGCCTATCGTAAAGGGCAGGGCGTCAATGCTTGGAAGTTGTGTTGGTACAAAAGTGGTACGCAGCTTTCAGATCAGCTCTGTAGGGCAGGGAATGCAGGGACTACAGGATTGGTAGTTCCAATCCATCATCGTGACGACTAACACAGCATGGAGTAATCTCGGCAACGGGCTAAAATCCATGGGGAAATTTCCCACGCCTTTCTCAGCTTGCCCCTCAGACCACCCCTAGCTAACCTCCCCCAGCCGCTGCCAATCCAGCGGCCGGATGTGGAAGTCCGACCAAGCTGAAGGCGTTCAATCGCCCATAAACACCTACCGACGTTTTTTTACGTCTGTATGATTGCTTATGGCGGCTGTGCGCGGGGCACTTCGGTGCGCCGGGTCCTTTAGCCCTGGTCTTCCACACCTGCGTACAGCTGCCACCCTCATGTGGAAGTGAGTTTGGTAGTTCCTGGAATTCTAAAGGAGCTTCGCCATGTACAAGGTCACGCCTAATCCGCCTCATGCTTCAAACGCTGAACCAACTGATGCCAAGCTTCAAGCTGCTGCTCAGCGCGCTATTCACCATTACCTGCCCCCATCCGACGACGCAGCCGCCACCGACCACCCACCCGGCAACCTATTCTCCGTCAGCCCCAACATCGACACCGAAACCCTACTAGCCAACGCCGCCGAGCACCTCGATTCCGCCAACCAAATAACCGCCACCCTGGCCTTCGACCTCGAAGACCCGCACCGCGCCATCATCCTGGGCATCCAACAACTCATCGACCTAAGCGCTTTACTCGTCGCCCGCGCCCAAGAGCAAGTCTCGCCTGCCGCCAACCCAGCCACTGCCTGACCCCCAACCCCGCCGCCTTACCCCAAGGCGGCAACCTGAACCCCTGCTGTCACCGCGCAAAATTTCATAATCCCCAGCGCCTTTGAGGTCTACGATCCTCTTCAAGAGAGGCCCCCCGCACCTCCAGCCCATAGGGAACTGAAAACATGATCTCGAACCTGGTTAAAGTCGCGCTGATTGCTGGCACGTTGCTGTTGGGCGCTTGTT
>NZ_WKDV01000024.1:0-95376 GCF_021605825.1 Pseudomonas sp. PA-6-3C | reverse complement strand
TATGTCGCCTGTGCCGCCGCCTTCGCAGCCTCGCCGGGGCTCGACAGCTCCCACATTGGATCTTTGTTGCTGGGGGGATTTGTGTATGGCGCGATGGCCCTGCGAACTGAGATCTAACCAACACAGCCAATCCCCTGTGGGAGCTGTCGAGCTTTAGCGAGGCTGCGAAAGCGGTGGGTCAGGCTACTTATATGTCGCCTGTGCCGCCGCCTTCGCAGCCTCGCCGGGGCTCGACAGCTCCCACATTGGATCTTTGTTGCTGGGGGGATTTGTGTATGGCGCGATGGCCCTGCGAACTGAGATCTAACCAACACAGCTGATCCCCTGTGGGAGCTGTCGAGCTTTAGCGAGGCTGCGAAAGCGGTGGGTCAGGCTACTTATATGTTGCCTGTGCCGCCGCCTTCGCAGCCTCGCCGGGGCTCGACAGCTCCCCCATTGGATCTTTGTTGCTGGGGGGATTTGTGTATGGCGCGATGGTCCTGCGAACTGAGATCTAACCAACACAGCCGATTCCCTGTGGGAGCTGTCGAGCTTTAGCGAGGCTGCGAAAGCGGTGGGTCAGGCTACTTATATGTTGCCTGTGCCGCCGCCTTCGCAGCCTGGCTGGGGCTCGACAGCTCCCACCGTTGATTTCATTCGGCGCCGAAGGCTGTGCGCAGTGTTTGAATAACCTGTTCCACGGTGGGACCTTGGACGGGTGGCGGCGTAAGGCTCTCGCCAAATTCGCGCCATACGAACAGCGTCAGCTCAGCCCCATCGGTCAGCCCTTGTTCCTTTGAGCCAAAACCTTGCAGCACCCGATAGCGCTCATCCCGCCAAAACGCCTGCTCCACCCAGTCATGCACCGGGATGAAGTGAAAGTGCAGCGGCAAGCCCGGCATGTGTCCGTAGCGGCTGATATACAGCCACTTCGGCCGCAGCTGTGCCTCCATCACCCGTTGGGTTTTGGCGAGCAGGCCACCCAGTTCAGCCAACGCGGCCTCGGGCATAGCCGCCAGGGAGTCGATCTGCGCTTTGGCGCCCAGCATCAGGTAGCCCGGCAGCTTTGACGCCAGATGATGGTTGAGCCGCCAGTGCTCGGTTTCATGAAGGATGAAAGCGGGGTCGATCTGCATAAGCACGCGTCCATGAGGGCAGGATGGGCAGGATAACAAGCGTGGGCGCCTGTATCTCACAAAAGCTGGTGATCTGTGTCTGTCGCTGCGTGTGCCAGGGGGATAGTGTCGTGCCACGTTAACTGACGACCGAGCCCACCATGGAACTCACCGCTGTCCCGTTTGGCACCACCGACTGGTCCACCGTCGAGCCTGAACTTCACCCGGGCCTTACCGGCAATGCCCTGTGGCGTACCTGCCACTTCGGCACCACCCGCGTGCGCATGGTCGAGTACACCCCTGGCTATCTGGCCGATCACTGGTGCTGGCGCGGGCATGTATTGCTGTGTCTTGAAGGGGAATTGCACACGGAATTGGAAGACGGCCGCCAGTTCACGCTGACGGCCGGGATGAGTTACCAGGTGGGCAATGACATGGAAGGCCATCGCTCATCCACCCACAGTGGCGCGAAGCTGTTTATTGTGGATTGAGGCGCACGATCAACTTGCCGAAATTACGCCCCTCCAGCAGCCCGATAAACGCTTCAGGTGCCTGCGCCAGACCGTCGATGGTGTCTTCGCGAAATTTCAGTTTGCCCTCGGCGATCCACTGCGCAGCTTCCTGCAAGAACCTGTCTTGTTGTTGGTCGACAAATTCGGTCTGGATAAACCCGCGCACCGTCAGGCTCTTGGCGAGGATGTCATGCATCGTCGCCGGCAGCCGGTCGGCCTGTGCGTGCTGGATGGCGCCGTCGTTGTAGTGGGCGATCAGCCCGCACACCGGAATCCGCGCGAAGTTATTGAGCAGTGGGCGTACCGCGTCCCACACCGGCCCGGCGACGTTTTCGAAGTACACATCAATGCCGTCCGGGCAGGCCTTGGCCAGTTGCTCGGCAAAGTCCGGGGCGCGGTGGTCGATGACTGCGTCAAAGCCCAGTTCATCCTTCACGAAAGCACACTTGTCGGCGCCGCCGGCGATCCCCACGACGCGGGCACCCTGCAGCCGAGCGATCTGGCCGACCACCGAGCCGACTGCGCCACTGGCCGCTGCCACCACGACGGTATCGCCCGGTTTTGGCTTACCGATATTCAGCAGCCCGGCGTAGGCGGTAAATCCCGGCATGCCGAGTACACCGAGAGCAGTGGTGGGATGGGCGATGCTGGGGTCGAGGCGGCGCAAATCCTGGCCGTTGGATAAGGCAAAACGCTGCCAACCGGCGTAGGCCAGCACTGTATCGCCTTCGTGCCAATCGCTGTGACGCGACTGTTTGATGCGCGCGACGGTGCCACCCACCATCACTTCGCCAATGCCCACCGGCTCGGCATAGGATTTGGCCGCGCTCATGCGCCAGCGCATATAGGGGTCGAGGGACAGGTAGAGGTTTTCCAGCAACACTTCGCCGTCGGCGGGTTCGGGGACCGGTGAGTGTTCCAGGCGGAAGTCGCTGGTTGTCGGGCGCCCGTCGGGGCGTGCGGCCAAAACGATGCGTGTGTTTTCGGTGTGGTTCATGGCGTATTACTCACTGATTGAACAGGCTGAGCAGCGTAGCCATGGGCAAGCTATCAAGGTAGGCTCATAACAGTTGATTCAGAGTTATGCCAAACATGATATCCGATGCCTTCGAACCGTATTTGCTGCGCACTTTCGTTGCGGTGTGCCACCACGGCAGCCTCAGTGGCGCCGCCCAGCAGGCGGGCAGGGCGCAATCGGCCCTGAGTGCGCAGATTCGCCGTCTGGAGGAGCTGCTTGGGCAACGCCTGCTGCGCCGAACTGGGCGTGGCGTGGTGCCCACCACCGAGGGTGAGTTGTTGCTCAGCTACGCCACACGCATCCTGGCCCTGGGTGAAACGGTCGCCACACGCCTGAAGGAGCGTACGGTGATGGGCACTGTGCGCGTGGGCTTGTCCGAAGACGTGGCGGTCACTACCTTGCCGGCGGCGCTGGGCCGTTTGCGCCGCACCTGCCCGCATATGCACATGGAAATCACCGTGGACCACGGCGATGCGTTAGCGCAGCGCTGGCACGACGGCCTGTTGGATGTGGCCATCGGCGTCAGCTCGGTATTCGCCGCCGACCCGGTGCGCACCTGGAATGTGCCGCTTTATTGGGTGTGCGCGATTGACGATGAAGTCGATCCGGCGCTGCCTCTGGACGTGATCGTGTACGCCGAGCCTTGCGCGTGGCGACGCTTGATGTTCGACGCATTACTGGCGGCCGGTCGCGACTTTCGCGTGACCGTCACCAGCCCGAACGTCGGTGTGATCAGCGCGGCTGTCGAAAACGGTTTGGGCGTTGCCCTGTTGCCTGCCGACAATATCAACCCGCACACCATGCGCGTGATTGCGCTGGCGCCCGCTGGCAATGCCGCATTGAGCGTCAACTATGGGTTGTTCGCGGTGCCGCGCCAGACCGAAAGCATCCGTGCCACGGTCGAATTGCTCAGCGAGGGGTTTCATTTGATGACGCAACCGAGGGTGAAGGGTCTCAGCCTTTGCGATACACCGCCCCCAACTCCCGCGCCAGCCCAATAAAATTCTGCAACGGCGCCGACGGATTAAACGCGCGCCGCACCAGCGTAATCGGCGCCAGCAGCTTGGGCCTGGCGTCTTTGATTCGGCAATACACCACGCTGTCACGGTGTACATCGCGCATCGACGCCGGCACCACGGAGATGCCTTCACCGGCCGCCACCAGGCTGACGTTGGTCAGCATGCGTTCCACTTCAAAGGCAATCCTGGGTTCGATACCGGCGTTCTGGCAGGCGGTGATCAAGTTGGCGTACATGCCCGGCGCGCCAGGGCGGCGTACCAGAATAAAGCGTTCGTCCTTGAGTGCGCCAATGGGGATGGCGCTGCCGGCGGTGTCCAGCAACGGGTGGCCGGTGGGCAGGACCAGCAGCATTTCTTCGTTGAGCAAGCGGTGGAAGCTCAGGCTTTGATGGGTGCTGACCGGGGCGCGCAGGATGCCGACGTCGATGCGTTTTTCGATGGCGTCTTCGGTCAATTCCCGGGCGCTGCCTTCATTGATCGAAAGCTCTACCGCCGGGTAGCGCTCGCGGTAGGCGCGGATGATGCACGGGATCAGCGCGTGGGCGGCGGCCGAACTGGTGAAGCCGATGGCCAGGGTGCCCTCGATGCCCTGGGCCACGCGGGAGGCCTTGAGTGCCCCATGCTCGACACGCGCCAGAATAGCTTGGGCTTCTTCAAGAAACACCAGGCCGCCGGCCGTCAGGTCCACGCCCTTGGGGTGGCGCTTGAACAGATCGAACCCCAGCTCCTGCTCCAGGGCACGAATCTGCTGGCTCAGGGGCGGTTGTTGCATGTTCAGGCGTGCGGCGGCACGGGTGAAATGTCGTTCTTCGGCCACCATGATGAAATAGCGTAAATGGCGAAGTTCCATGGTGGCCTATCCCGTGACAAGACGCAGTGGTGGGCGGCCGCAAGCGGCCCGGCCGTCAATATGCCCAAAGCCTGCGACCACCACAATCCGTTCAGCGTTTGCTGTCGGCCAGCTTGTCGAAGGCCTGGTCGAGATGGGTTTCGGCGCCTTTGAGCTTTTCATGCCGCTCCTTGAGCCACTGCTGATCAGCCTGCAGCGTCTTGCGCGCCTCCACCAGCATGCGCTTGACCTCCTGTGGCTGCGGGCCGCCGGTGCCTTTGCGGGTCTGGACCATGTTGGTGGGCGACAGCGCCGCTCTAAAACCTGCTTCATCGAGCGGCAGGGTATTGGGCGTCCATTTGTACTTGTCCGCCGCCTGGCTATACAGCTTCTGCGCGTCGGCATAGGCGAAGGTCTTCGGCGTGGTGCCGTTGCTGCGCGCTTCGGTGACGATCAGCGAGGCAAAGCTGTGGCCGATGCGAAACGGCACTTTGTACTGGCGCTCCAGCGTGTCGGCCAGTTCCATCGAGGTGGTCCATTCCGACTCCAGTTCTTCGAGCGCGCGCTGCGGGTTGATCTGCAGCGCGTCGAGCACCGCGTCGAGGCTGTGGAACATCTCCTGGGTCGAGCGGAACACGCCCAGCGAGTCGAAGGCGAACTTGTAGTCGGTCATGCCGGTGGTGACGTTATGCGCGCGCAAGGTGACGGCCTGGGCCAGACCCACCACGTCAGAGGCACTCTCACGCGCGCGCATCAGCAAGCCCGGGTTGCGTTTTTGCGGCATGGCGCTGCTGGTGTAGGTGGCTTCCTCATCGAGCAACAGCCAGGGGCGAATCTGATGATACTGGGTGTGGATATCGCCAATCATCGCGCCCACACGGATGGCGGACGATGACGCCATATTGGCCGCTTCGATGGGAATGTCATAGGTCGAGACCTGGCTTGAATCCAGCGAGTTTTCGCGCACGCCATCAAAGCCCAGCAGCTCGGCCAGGCGCTCACGGTTCAGCGGATACGCCGAGTTCGCCAGCACGGCGGTGCCCATCGGGCTTTGGTTCAAACGTGTGTACAGCTCGCGGATGCGCTGGCCGTCGCGGTCGAAGGCGGCTTCAAACGCCAGCAGGTAATGCGCATAGCTGATGGGCATGGCCTGCACGCCGTTGGTGTAGGCGGGCACCAGGGTGTCGACGTTTTTGTCGGCGATGTTCAGCAGGCGCTGGCGTGTGGCGTTGAGCGCTTCGCTGTAGGCCAGCACCTGGCTGCGCAGGGCGGCCAGGCGGTAGGTGGCGAGCATGTCCTGGCGGCTGCGGCCGGAGTGGATCAATGAGGCTTCGGGACCGATCTTGTCGGTCATGATTTTTTCCAGTTGCAGCACATCGCTGGGGCGCGTGCCGCCGGGCTGGTCGGCCTGGGCGATGGCGTAGCGCACACCGCCGGCGATCTTCTGGCCCATCTCGGGTTTGACGATGCCTGCTTCGGTGAGCATCACGATCGAGGCTTTGTTGATGCGGTTGAGCCAGGCGAACTGGGTCTGGGTGGGGTCGCCCTTGGCCTTGTGTTCGGTTTGGGAACTGTCGGGCGTGGCGCCGACCTTGGCCGCTTGGGCCGCGCATTGTTCGGTGGTGGTGCAGGGCAGCTCGCCGGTGTTGGCGGCATAGGCGCTTAGGCTGTTGAACAGGGCAAAGGCCACGGCAAGGGAAAGCAGGCTTTTCACAGCACGTTGGGGGGATGTGTTGTTCACGGGGACACCTGATTTATTGTTGGAATTATGGGCCGTCGTTGCGGCGCAATCAGGCTAGCGGGTGTGCGGGTAGATTGAAAATATATAGAAAGTGTTGATGGCAGAGGTTTTGGATATGGCTGATAGCACTTGCCAGATTAAGATCAAAAGCACATTTGTGTGCGCCGCGAACTGCTTTTCTGTGGGAGCTGGCTTGCCTGCGATGGCATCAACGCGGTCTACCTCACACACCGAGGTGTTTGCATCGCAGGCAAGCCAGCTCCCACATTCATCAGCGGTTCTCAGTGCATCTTGCTGTGGTCCATGTCACCCATATCGGTCAGCGCGCGGGCAGGGGCTGTTACTTCAACGGTCTGCTTCTCACCCTTGGCGTTTTCCACGGTCAAGGTCAACGGCACCTGGTCGCCTTGCTTGATCTGGCCGGTGAGGCCCATGAGCATCACGTGGTAGCCCTCCGGGTCGAGCTTGACCGCTTTGCCGGCAGGCAGGGCCACCGAATCCACCGGGCCCATGCGCATCACGTCGTCCTTCATGCTCATCTCATGAATCTGCACGTCCTTGGCCACAGGCGACTTCACGCTGAGCAATTTGCTGTCGCTGTCGGCGGTGACGGTCATGAACGCGCCGCTGGAGGTCTGGCCCGCCACGGTCGCGCGTACCCATGCATCGCTGACCTGAACCTGGGCGCTGGCGTGCGCCGCGAGGCCCAGCAAGGTGAGGCCGAATGTCAGGCGCTTGAGGGTTTGAACGGCAGTCATTAGCAGACCTCCATGACGGTGAGCAGGTCTTCTGCGCACTCTTTAGCGGTAAGGGATGCCGACAGGCCCAGGCGCAGATTGCCGCGGGTGTCGAACACGAAACTGGTGGAGGTGTGGGACAGGGTGTAGGTGTCTCCGGCCGGGATCTTTTCATAAAAGATTCCGAACTCCTTGGCGGCCACGGCGATTTCTTCCGGGGTGCCATACAGCGCTTCGAAGCTGGGGTCGAAGGCCTTGACGTAGCGGTCGAGCAATTCGGGTGTGTCACGCTCGGGGTCGAGGGTGATAAACACCACCTGCATGATTTTGCCATCGCGGCCCATCAGCTTCTTGGCCTGGGCGGCGCGGGCCAGGGTGGTGGGGCACACGGCCGGGCATTGGGTGAAGCCGAAGAACACCACCGGCATCAGGCCACGGTACGAACTCAGGGTGACGGTTTCGCCGTCGGTGTTCTTGAGCTTGAAGGTGCGGCCCATGATCTTGTCACTGAGGTCCTTGCCGTACTTGAAGTTCAGCTTGGGGCTGTAGTCACAGCCGCCCAGCAGGCTGCCCAGGCCCAGCAGGCCCATACCGGTCAGCACTTTGCGGCGGGTGAATAACGTACTCATCAACTGTGCATCCTGTGAAACGCCTGCATTGCTCTGGATCTACAGTTCAGGCTTTGAAAAGGAGTAATGATGCGGGCGCACAGTCTACCAACCCCGGCCAGCCCACGTAATCTGCGACGTTCTGCCACAGGGGCGCGTGGCGCTTCATCCTTTTGCGGCTTCGGTGGTAGAGTCGCCGCCATGAAATTGAGCCACCCCGACCGTTCACTGATCGCCTGGGCCCTGTACTTCTGCGTGCTGATGAACCTGTTCGTCTGCGGTTTGGGGCATGGGCAGATGATGGGCCTGCAGCTCAATGGTATCGGCGGGGCGTTCTGTTCGGCGGACGGCAGCCAGGCGCCGCTTTCCGACAAAGGGTCAGCAAACACGGCCTCCAGCAACATCTCGAACTACTTTGCCTGCCCGGTGTGCGCGGCCGTGACCGTGGCCATCGTGTTCATGATCGGCCTGGCCTGGCTGCTCGGCCTTGGGCAAACCCCGCGCCCGGCCCATGAACGGCGCAACAAGGCACCGCCACGCTATTGCTGGCCGTCGGCCAACCCTCGCGCTTCCCCCACTTTCTGACGTGTGCCTTGGGCTTCCTGTGATCAGGAGGCGTTCTATCGTCACGACTGTGAGTGCGTTTCATGAACCCACCTTTGCCAGCAGGCGCCAGCCGCCTGGTCAGCAAGGCATCCCGGCGTTTGCGCGCGGAACCCTTGCGCCCCGAATACCCGAGCAATTCGCGCTGCTTCGTGCACCTGGATGCACGCCTGTTGCCGTATTGGCACACCTTGTTCGATATCTGCCCGGCGCTGCTCAAGCTCGACCCGCCGGAGGGCTTGAACTTGTTCCGCAGCTTTATGACCTGGGCCTATCGCAACCAGGTCGCCCAGGATTGGACCTATCACCTGAATGTGTGCCGCTGGCTGTTGGCGTCCTCGTATCGGACGCGCATCGATGAGGAGCCGATCGAAGCCTTTATGGCGGCCGCGGCAGCACGCTGGATCAATGCCGATGAAAGCCACGCCCAGGGCGTGGTCCTGGCCTGGCGAGACGCAAGGGTGTTCGACTGGAAGGGCAGCGCCTTGGCGGGCGTTGAGCATCAGATACTGCCGGACCCGGCAGGCGACTTTGCCTGGTGCCCGCTGGCCAAAAACGGTTTCCGCGGCTGGTTGCCGGTGCCTTGAGGTTCTGGCGAACCCATTGGGTGACACTGTGGCTCCAGAACGATCATCGTCACTGTGGCGAGCAGGCTTGCCCTGCGTTGGGCTGCGCAGCAGCCCTCGCTCTTTCTTACGGGCTGACCGCGCCGCCTACAAGAGCGTCCCATTATCTCGTAGGAAACGGCCTGATGTTCCGTGCGGGCATCCTCATCAATTCTATTTTTTTGCCGGGAATGCCATCTTCACGGTCTTTGTAATGCACAGACTAATAAGAGGCTGAGATGACGAAAACTTCTGATGAGATGCCCCATTCCTTCTGCGCGAGCGACCGCTACGACCCGGTCAGTCGGGCCTTGCATTGGTTGATGGCAATTGTGTTTGCCTGGAGTTATTGCTCGGCGGTTGTCCACTTCCTGTCCTCCGATTCTGCGCTGGACAAGTGGCTATGGCCGTATCACAAGTCGGCGGGCCTGCTTTTGCTGGTGCTGCTGATACTGCGAGCCGGCTGGAACCTGCTGAACCGGCACAACCGCCCGCCGAGTTTCAACCGTGCGGCTGCTGTCGGGCATGCTGTGCTGTATGCGCTGATGTTCCTTATCCCTGTTATCGGGCTGGTACGCCAGTACGGCTCCGGTCGTGAGTTTTCGGCGTTTGGCCTGCCGATAATGGCGGGTTTCGAGGGCGATAAAATCCAGTGGATGATTGACCTGGGGCGCAATTTTCATAGCTTGCTGGGCTGGACAATGCTGGTGTTGATCGTCGGTCATATCGGCATGGTGATCGTGCATTCTCTGCGCGGCAATCCGCAGGTGTTGCGACGCATGACGGGAGGCGCACGCCGGTTATGGCGCTAGGTCAACGGCCTTTTTTTGGGGCTTTTTTCTGGGTCTTCTTCCCGCCTTGCTGCTGAGTTGACGTGCCGCTGGAGGAGGTCTTTTCCTTCGGCGGCGTTTCAGCTTTTTTGTTGCTGTCCGACGGGCTGCTGGGGTATGTGCCCGGAGGCAGGGCCGAACCGGGTACGGCATCACCGAAGGCTGCGTAGGCGGGGGTTGCCAAGCACCCGGTCAGGCAAATCACTAACACGATCTTGCAGGAAATACCGGTCTTCATGACGAGAATCCTTTTCCATGCTTCACCTGTCAAAAGCTGCCCTTGCTCTGAATCCGAAGGGAGGCATTAATTGGGAGTGCAGGGGATCCGGCAAAGTTTTGATTTTTTTCGCCGCCACGACGAAAGGCCATGAACCGACATTTTTAATGAACCCTCACGCCGATCACTTGACCTAATGCATACGACCTCAGGAGGTGATGCATGCAAATAGACTATATCTGGATCGTGCTGGCGGTGATTTTGCTGGCGTTGGAATTGTGGGCGATCAACATCGTGTTGCGCAGCACCGGCGGCTGGGAGACCAAGGGGTTGTGGTTGATCATTCTGATTTTTGTGCCGTTGTTCGGGCTGATTGCCTGGGCCATGTTCGGGCCAAAACGTGAGATGGCCCAGCACCGTAAATAAATAGCACCGTAAATAACCAGCACCATAAATAGCACCGTAAACACTGAACACAAGCCACACAGCAAACAGGCGCCCCCGGGCGCCTGTTTGCGTTCAAGCCTGCCCGTTATCCCGCGACCGCCTTGGCAATCGCTTCGTTGAATGCCGGCAGGTCATCCGGTGTGCGCGAGGTGATCAAGGTCCAGCCATTGGCCTTGCACGCCTTGACCTGGGCATCTACCACGCCTGCAGCGCCGGCGTTTTCAAGGTCGATGCGCACGCTCTTGTACGCGGTGAGGGTCTTGCCTTCGATCACGCCGGCATCGATCAGCGCCCATGGCCCGTGGCAGATGGCGGCGACGGTTTTGCCGGCTTTGACGAAGTCGTTGATCAGCTTCAATGCGGCCGCGTCCTGACGCAGGGTGTCGGCATTCACGGTGCCACCGGGAATCACCAGCGCGTCGAAGTCGCTGCTCAGCACCTGCGACAGCTTGACCTCGGATTCCACGGTCTGGTCCTTCTCGGTGTCGCCGACGAACGTCTGCACGGTGCCGCCTTTGCTGGAGCCATGCGTCACCGTCGCACCATAGCCACGCAATGTTTGCAGAGGCTTGAGCAGCTCGTCGCGCTCGATGCCGGTGTTGGAGGTGATGATGAGGATGTTCTTGCCGTTGAGTTGTGAGCTCATGGTCGAGTCTCTCCTGCTGGATGGATTAATCATGCGGTGTGGGAGAGTGGATCGAGCGTGGGCGGCAAAGGTTTAAATTAATTTGGACTTTTTTCTTGGGTGGTTTTCGAGGAGGGCCGACCTGCAAAAATCCTGAACTATCGAAAAGCGCTGGCCTCTGCTGCATAGACGCCTGCTGCTTTTTGCGGGCCTTCAATTGCCTGGAGACTCACCATGACCGATCCCAAGACTGTCGACAAAACCCCGGAACCCATCAGCTCTGAAGATGCCCAGAAAGGCCGTCAACAACCTGCCAAGGGGCAGACGCTGGAACAGCCCAACCCGAAGACCAAAGCCGTGGACAAAGTGTTGACGCCCACGTCGATCAAGGACACCGAACGCCAGACTGACGCCATCAACGAGCAGGCTGCCAAGGCCGAGCGCAAGCTGGGCCACTGAGCATGGCCCGTTCGATCACGGCGTCTGAACTGGGCATTGAGCTTGCGCCCGACGATGATGCCAGCCTGTTCAAGTGGTTTATCGCCAGCTTCCTGATGGGCAAGCGTATTCAGGCGCCCATCGCGGCGCAGGCTTACAAGGTGATCGTGGAGCAAGAGGGCCGCGACACTGCACGCAAGTTGCAACATTGCACGTCGCGTGAGCTGGTTTCGATGCTCGGGCGTGCCCATTACGTGCGTTACGACGAAAGCACAGCGCAGCGTCTGCTGGACCTCAGCGCCAAGTTGAATGCCGAGTACGCGGGCAAGATCAGCCACATGCGCAGCGCCAGCGAAAACCGTGAGGCCTTCGAAAAACGCCTGGCCGAATTCGACGGCGTGGGGCCAAAAACCATCGAGATTTTCATGCGTGACGCGGCCAAGGTTCTGTTTTGATGGCACCGCTATTCGTGCGCTGTGCCGGCTGGAGTCTGCCGCGCGCACACTGGCCGGACTTTGCGGGCGTTCGGTTTTCGGTCAAGGCGCCCAGGGCATCACCCATGAACTGCGCTTGCAGCACTGCGAGACGGTACTGGATGAGTTCCTTGAACACTGCTTGAACTTGGGGGAGCAACTGGGCTGCCTGCTGATTCAATCACGCCGTGACCGATGGCTTGTTGCTACTCGACCTCTACCCGCAGCACTTCCAGGCCTAGTTGCTCATACGCCTCGACACTCGGCACATGCCACTCGGTGATCAGCGTATGAATACGGCTGCACGGCGCCACCACAAAGGGTTCTACCGCGCCGAGCTTGTCGGCCATGGTCACGGCCACCACGTGGGAGGCGCTGTCGAGCAGGGCTTGTTTGACCGTTACTTCATCGAAGTGCAGCGAAGTGATGCCCACTTGCGGGTGCAATGCACAGACACCGGTAAACAACAGGTCTGCCTGGATGCTCTGAATCAGGCGTACAGCTTCGTGGCCGCTGGTGGAGAGGGTCGCCGGGTTGATCTGGCCACCGGCCAAAATCACTTTGACATTTGGGTGGTCCGCCAAGGCGATGGCAATCATCGGTGACGGCGTGACCACCGTCAGGCGAATGGCGTGCGGCAATGACTGGGCAATACGCAGCGTGGTTGAGCCCGAATCGAACAGCACAATCTGGCCGTCTTCTACGCGGTCCGCCGCGAGTTGCGCGAGGTGGCGCTTGGCTTCGTTGGTCTCGCCGACGCGGGTGAAAAAATCCTTGCCGGTGTCTTTGGGCCGGGGCAGGGCGCCGCCGTGTACGCGTTGCAGCAGCCCGGCGGCGGCGAGTTCGCCGAGGTCGCGGCGGATGGTGTCCTGGGACACGGCGAAGTGCTCGACCAATTCTGACGCAGTGACTTTGCCGTCGCGCTCCAGCAGCAGCAAAATCTTCTGTTTGCGCAATGAAGGCAGGTCGATAGCTTGATGTGTGTTATGCATGTTTGTGCGTCTTTTTGCGTGTTTGTGCAAGATTAATCACCCGTCCACGCAAACGCAATGGCTGGTTACCAAGCCGATGGGCGGTTACTCTCCAGGCTCAGTTCAGGGAGAGGTGACCTAGATGCCGTTGATCACAACCATCGAAGATTTACGCAGGCTCGCGCAAAAACGTGTCCCACGGATGTTCTACGATTACGCCGACTCCGGCTCCTGGACTGAAAGCACTTACCGGGCAAATGAAAGCGATTTTGCCCGCATCCAATTTCGTCAGCGGGTGGCGCGCAATATCGATGAGCGTTCAATCCGCGCCAGCATGATCGGCCAGGACATGGCCATGCCCGTGGCTTTGGCGCCCACTGGGCTGGCGGGCATGCAGCATGCCGATGGCGAGATCCTCACTGCCCGCGCGGCTGCCGCTTTTGGCGTGCGTTATACCTTGTCGACCATGAGCATTTGTTCGCTGGAAGACATCGCCGCCCACGTTGGCCAACCGTTCTGGTTCCAGTTGTATGTGATGCGTGATCGCGTGTTTATGCAGCAGTTGATCGAGCGCGCCAAGGCTGCCGGTGTGGACGCGTTGGTGCTGACTCTGGATTTGCAGATCCTCGGCCAACGCCACAAAGACTTGATCAACGGCTTGTCGGCGCCGCCCAAGCTGACTGTGCCGAATATCCTCAATATGCTGACCAAGCCGCGTTGGGTGGCGGGCATGCTCGGCACCAAGCGCCATGGCTTCGGCAATATCGTCGGGCATGTCAAAGGCGTGGCCGATATCACTTCGCTGTCATCCTGGATCGGCCAGCAATTCGACCCGCGCCTGAGCTGGGACGATGTGGAATGGATCAAGCAATGCTGGGGCGGCAAGCTGATTATCAAGGGCATCCTGGATGTGGAAGACGCGCGGCTGGCCGCCAATTGCGGTGCGGATGCGCTGGTGGTGAGCAACCACGGTGGGCGCCAGCTCGATGGCGCACCGTCGAGCATCAGCCAATTGGCGGCGATTGCAGAGGCTGTGGGCGAGCAGATTGAAGTGTGGCTCGATGGCGGCATTCGCTCCGGCCAGGACGTGCTCAAGGCCATGGCATTGGGGGCCAAAGGCACCATGATCGGCCGGGCGCATTTGTATGGTTTGGGCGCGTTGGGTGAAGTCGGTGTGACCAAGGCGCTTGACATCATCGCCCGCGAGCTGGATGTGTCGATGGCACTGTGTGGCTATAACGATATACGCGATGTGAATCGCGAGATTTTGCTGCGGGGTAGCTTTCCCACAGGGGTTTGCTGAGCAAAAAAATCGTAAAAAAGTAAAAAGAGTTGTCCACGAAAACCGTGGGTATCTCTGTGGATAACTTTGCGAAGGCCCGGCAGGGTTGGCGATTTAACCTTCGGTTAATATTTGATCAGATTCTGTTTTGGGCCAGTATGGGCAGGGTTGGCGCTTGACAGCCAAGCGCGAACCCAGTGCCGAAAACTGCTATTACGACTCGCCGTCACGACCTGTGGAGTGCGTGGCGATGGTTGCTGGCGTCGTTGCTGGCATCTTCGCCTGCATGAGTTTTTCCAGGGCCTGGCCATAACTGCGACCCGCCAGGCTCATGCTGTTGTTGTGGGTGGCGCCGGGTACGAGCAGCAACCGCTTGGGCTCCTGGGCGGCTTCAAACAACTGCTGGCTGAAACGCGGTGGCACGTACTGGTCGGCCAGGCCGTGCACCACCAGCAGCGGCATGTGCACGTCGGCAATCTTGTCGATGGAATCGAATTTCTGCGACAGCAGCCAACGCACCGGCAATGAGGTATTGGCCACGGCGGTGGCCGCATCCCCCAGGGAAGTAAAGGTGGACTCGATCACCAGCCCGCGCACCGGCACAGGCGTTTGTTTGCTCAGCTCAGCGGCGAGATCGATAGCCACGGCGCCGCCCAGCGAATGCCCGTAGATCAGGCGTTTGCCGGGGTCGGGCTGCAATATCTGGAAACGTTCCCAGGCAATGCGCGCGTCCTCATACACACTGGTTTCCGACGGCAAATCACCGTGGCTCTGGCCAAACCCGCGATAGTCGATGGCCAGCACCGAGAAGCCCAGCGCGTGCAGCTGTTCAATGCGAAACAACTGCCCGGTAAGGTTCCAGCGCACGCCGTGCAGGTAGAGGATCGCCGGCGCATCCTTGTGGCCGGCCGGGTACCACCAGCCGTGCAGATTCTGCCCCGATTTGAAACTGGCCGGCTTGATATCGAATTCCTGCACCGCCTTGGGCAGGCCGGTGTACCAGCCGGCGGTGCCCGGCTCGATGCGAAACACCAGCTCACGCTCCTTGTGTTGCAGCACGGCGCAGCCCACCGGCAGGCCGACAATCAGGATGGCCATGCACAGCAGGGGAACCCAGCGCAGGCCCAGGCGGGACAGAAAACGAGAGGACATGAAGGTTCCAGGACAAAGGCGAAGCAGGCGTTTTACCAGATGGCGTGGGCCGGCAGGCATTAATTCGACGGCCGTAGAGGGGGATTGCTTGCAAAGTGTTGCTGCCTTGAACAACCTCTGCTCGGGTTGTTAGGGTGGGCGGCCGAACAGGAGAGCACAGACATGGATTTCACCGGCAAAACGGCAATCATCACCGGCGGCGCGCGCGGGCTGGGCCTCAGTTATGCACGGGCGCTGGCCCAAGGTGGCGCGCGGGTGGTGATCAGCGATATCGGCGCCAACAAGGTAGGCGTCGGCACTGATGCATCGGTGGTGCACGCGGCGGCCGCAGCCTTGCAGGCCGAAGGGCTGGCGGTGCTCGGGCATGGCGGCGACCTGTCTACGGACGAGGGTTGCCGACAACTGATCAGCTTCACCATCGAGGCTTACGGCCAGCTCGATATCCTGATCCATAACGCCGGTTGGGTCGGTTACCAGAACATCGCCGACCTCGACGCCGCGTTCCTCCAGCGCACCATGGACATCAACCTTTACGCGCCGCTCTGGCTGTGCAAGCACGCCTGGCCGCACCTGCTGCGCTCAGCGGCGCCGCGCATTATCCTGACCACCTCCGACCGCGCCATGTACGTGGAGTACGAGCAAACCGGGCTGGTGGCTTACAGCGCCGGCAAGATGGCGCAATTGGGCATCATGAATGCACTGAGCCATGAAGGCGCCGAGGCCGGCATCAACGTCAACGCGATCTCGCCGGTGGCCAAGACGCGCATGTGGGGCGTGACCGACGAACCGGATGAACTCAAGCCAGAGTGGGTGACGCCGGGCGTAGTGTTCCTGGCCTCTGGGCAGTGTCAGGACACGGGCTACATCCTGCGCGCCAGCAATGGTCAATTCACCGCCACGCGCTTCACCGAAAACCCAGGCGTGGAGTACCCGCGCAATCTCGCACGCATCAAGGCGGCCAATGCGCAAGAAGTCGCCGCCGCGTGGTCGCGCATCAAGCAGCCGCTGGCTCAGGCCGGCGTGACCAGTTGAACCCGATTACGCCCCTGCGCCTTGGCCAGGTACAGCGCCTGGTCGGCCTGGGACAATAAATGCGATAAGTCACTGCCCGCTGCCTGGGTGGTGACGATGCCGATACTCACGCTCAGAAAGCCCGGCGCCAGCAATTCCAACCGCGCAAATGCCAGGCGGATTCGCTCGGCCACTGCCAACGCGTCGGTTTCATCGCTGCCTGCCAACAGGCAGGCGAACTCTTCGCCGCCAATGCGTGCGAACACATCCTCGTTGCGTAACGCGTCCTGCAGCACCTGGCTGAAGGCAATCAACGCCTGGTCGCCCATGGGATGGCCGAAGCTGTCGTTCAGGCGTTTGAAGTGGTCCAGGTCGCAAAGCAACAGGGCCGCGCATTGATGGCGGTGCAGCAGGTGTTCACCCTTGAGCATAAAGGCGCGGCGGTTGCCGATGCCGGTCAGCGCGTCACTGAAGGCGGCGGCCTTGAAGCGCAACTCGGCGCGCTCCTTGACCATCGCCAAGGTGACGTAGGCGATACCGATGGCGTACAGCATCGACTCAAACAGCATGAATGCAAAAAACGGCGTGCTTTCACTCTCCGAGGCCCGTTCGCTGTTGATCGGCAGGCCAGGGTCGGTAAAAGCGCGCACGCCATAAAAACCGGTGTGCCACAACGTCAGCACCAGGGCCGGCACGTAGGCCACTTCCAGGCTTTTGCGCTTGCGCCACAGCTCCAGCGCCGACAGCACTCCGTAGCCGGCAGCCAATAGTGAATACAGGGTGACGCGCGCCGACAGCGAGCCATAGAACGGCGGCACCAAACACATCACCAACCACAGGACGGCGCCGGCGAGGATGCCCGGTACATTGGGTTTTTGTTGCACGAAGGTGCGCATGGCGGTCCAGTTCATGGCGGCGCTGAGCAGCAGCACCACGTTGCCGATGACCAGCGCGACAAAGTCCATGCCCACGCCGCGCACCACAATCAGCCCGGTGCCCAGGGCGGCGAGCAGCAGCATGCTGCCCAGATAGCCCAGGGTCGGTTCGCGGCCACGACTCCAGGCATGTACCGTGAGCAGGCCCATGAGGCCGAACACGAACATGGCTACCATCAATAGCGTCGGGAGGTGCAGCATCATTGGCGTGAACCTGGCGATCCTTCCTGGGTGGCGATTGTATCCGTAAGCAGGCCGCTTGACGCTGGTATTGCTGGCGCGACATGCTCCCGGCTTCTATGAGCAAAGGCCCGACCATGGACAACAGCCCTATTCGCATCACCGCTGAAGAAACCCTTTCAGACAGCTGGTACAACTTGAAAAAGTACAGCTTCGACCTGCGTCGCCAGGATGGCAGCTGGCAGGCCCAGACTCGTGAGGTGTATGACCGGGGCAATGGCGCGACCATCCTGTTGTACAACCGTGGGCAGCGCACGGTGCTGTTGATCCGGCAGTTTCGCATGCCTACGTTTGTCAACGATTACCCCGGCTACTTGATCGAAACGGCTGCCGGGTTGCTGGACAATGCCAGTCCTGAAGAACGTATTCGCCTGGAGGCTGAGGAAGAGACCGGGTATCGCGTGGGGCATGTGGAAAAAATCTATGCGGCGTTTATGAGTCCAGGTTCGGTGACTGAGCGGATTCACTTTTTTATCGGTGAGTATACGCAGGCGGATCAGATTGGTACGGGGGGCGGGCTGGAGGAGGAGGGCGAGGATATTGAAGTGCTGGAGTTGGGGTTTGAGCAGGCGCTGGCGATGGTGCAGAGTGGGGAGATTGTCGATGGCAAGACCATTATGCTGTTGCAGCATCTGGAATTGCGGATGCTTAAAGATGGCTGGTGAGTGAGTGAGTGGGTTGATTGAGTACATATCCGTTGCTGCGGTCACGGCGGCCTATGGTTCCGCTCTTACAGCGGGTCACTTTTGGCAAACGCCCCAAAAGTAACCAAAAGGTCTTCGCCCCACCACTCGGCACCTCGCTAATGCTCGGTGTGCCCTCACTCCGGCTTGAATCCGTGGGCCGCCGCGATGGGCCATCCTTGGCCCAGCGCGGCTAACCCGGCGTCCTGCCGGGTTACCCACGGATTCAAGCCTGCGTTCGGCCATCGTGGTTAACGGGGCGCCTCAGATCAAAAGCAAGATCAAGATCTACAGCACGGCGGCCTGAAAGCCGACCTGAGTGGTTGAATCAAAAGCGAAAGGCGAAAGGCGGATTTGCATACACTGAAGATCTGCTTTTCTGTGGGAGCTGGCTTGCCTGCGATGCAGACACCTTGGTGTATCAGGTACACCGAGTTGATGCCATCGCAGGCAAGCCAGCTCCCACCTTTGATCGAGTATGGCTCTGCTGTTGCTGTTGCTGTTGCTGTTGCTGTTGCTCCGGCTCTTACATCCTTTTCGATGACGAAGTCAGCGGTCTTTTGATCTGCGCTTTTGATCTTGATCTTGATCTGAAATCGCCCCGTTAAACACGATGGCCGGAATCTGACAGGGATTTGGGGGGGTAAACCGGCAGGGATGCCGGTTTAGCCGCGCTGGGCCAAGGATGGCCCATCGCGGCGGCCCCCCAAATCACTGTCGGATTGCGGGCATGCCGAGCCATAGCGAGGCACCGAGTGTTGGGGCGAGGACCTTTTGGTTACTTTTGACTGGGCCGGCATTCCGGTCCTTGCAAAAGTGACCCGCTGTAAGAGCGGAACCATAGGCCGCCGTTACCTAAATAACGGATATGTACACGATCAAACCACAACAGCAGGCACCAAAAACGCAGCTTCCAACAACTGCCGCGTATAAGCATGCTGCGGATCCGCAAAGATCCCCGCCGCGTCCCCCTGTTCCACCACCTGCCCATGCTTGACCACCATCAACTGGTGACTCAAGGCCTTCACCACCGCCAAATCATGGCTGATAAACAGGTACGTCAGGTTGTACTTGGCCTGCAGCCCCCGCAATAATTCCACCACTTGCCGCTGCACCGTGCGGTCCAGCGCGGACGTCGGTTCATCGAGCAGTATCAAGCGGGGCTTGAGCACCAAGGCACGGGCGATGGCAATGCGTTGACGCTGCCCACCGGAAAACTCATGGGGGTAACGATGCCGCGACTCCGGGTCCAGGCCCACTTCCTTGAGCGCTGCAACAATCGCCAGTTCCTGCTCGGCCGGCGTGCCCATTTTGTGGATACGCAAGCCTTCGCCAACAATCTCGCTCACACACATTCGCGGGCTCAAGCTGCCGAACGGGTCTTGAAACACCACCTGCATCTCCCGCCGTAGCGGGCGCACCTGGTGCTGAGTCAAGCGGTCAAGCTGCTGGCCTTCAAAGCGAATCCCGCCTTTGCTGGCAATCAAGCGCAGAATCGCCAGGCCCAGGGTGGACTTGCCCGAGCCGCTTTCACCGACGATGCCCAGCGTTTGGCCCTGGGGCAGGCTGAAGTTGATGCCGTCCACGGCCTTGACGTAATCGACGGTGTTGCGCAAAAAGCCCTTTTTGATCGGGAACCAGACCTTCAGGTCGTCGACTTCCAAGAGTGGCGGCCCGACCTCGTTACTGGCTGGCCCACCGCTGGGCTCCGCCGCCAGCAGTTCCTGGGTGTAAGGGTGCTGGGGCGACTGAAACAGCGTCTCGCAATCAGCCTGTTCAACGATGCACCCCTGCTGCATCACACACACACGATGGGCGATGCGCCGCACCAGGTTCAAGTCATGGCTGATCAGCAGCAATGCCATGCCCAGCCGGGCCTGCAGCTCTTTGAGCAGTTCCAGGATCTTCAATTGCACGGTGACGTCGAGGGCCGTGGTCGGTTCGTCGGCGATCAGCAGTTCGGGCTCGTTGGCCAACGCCATGGCGATCATCACCCGCTGGCGCTGGCCGCCGGACAGTTCGTGGGGCAGGGCTTTGAGGCGC
This sequence comes from Pseudomonas sp. PA-6-3C, assembly GCF_021605825.1. Classification (NCBI taxonomy): domain Bacteria; kingdom Pseudomonadati; phylum Pseudomonadota; class Gammaproteobacteria; order Pseudomonadales; family Pseudomonadaceae; genus Pseudomonas; species Pseudomonas sp. PA-6-3C. The sequence goes on along the minus strand of NZ_WKDV01000024.1, from coordinate 75,263 downwards.
TTGTGCGGCTCGGGGATGCCCACCAGTTCAAGCAGTTCCAGGGTGCGCCGGGTCGCGACTTTACCGGTCAGGCCTTTGTGCAGGCCGAGCACTTCGTTGATCTGCTTCTCGATCGAATGCAGTGGGTTCAACGAGGTCATTGGCTCCTGGAAGATCATCGCAATGCGGTTGCCGCGAATATGCCGGATGGTTTTCTCTTTGAGGGTCAGCAGATCATGCCCGGAATAGCTGATGGTGCCGGCCGGGTGCCGCGCCAGCGGGTAGGGCAACAGGCGCAGGATCGAGTGGGCGGTCACCGATTTGCCCGAGCCGCTTTCGCCGACCAGCGCCAGGGTTTCGCCGCGCTTGATATCGAAGCTGACATTGTTGACCACGCGGTGATGATGCTCGCCGGTGACGAACTCGACGCAGAGGTCGCGGACTTCGATCAGATTGTCCTGATTCATCTCATTTCCTCGGGTCGAAGGCATCGCGAGCGGACTCGCCGATAAACACCAGCAAACTCAACATGATCGCCAACACGGCAAACGCACTCATGCCCAGCCACGGCGCTTGCAGGTTGGATTTGCCCTGGGCCACCAGTTCGCCCAGGGACGGCGAACCGGCCGGCAGGCCGAAACCGAGAAAATCCAGGGCGGTGAGGGTGCCAATGGCACCGGTGAGGATGAACGGCATGAACGTCATGGTCGAGACCATGGCATTGGGCAGGATATGCCGGAACATGATCGCGCCGTTCTGCATGCCCAGCGCTCGGGCGGCACGCACATATTCCAGGTTGCGCCCGCGCAGGAACTCGGCGCGCACCACGTCCACCAGGCTCATCCACGAAAACAGCAACATGATGCCCAGCAGCCACCAGAAGTTGGGCTGCACAAAGCTGGCGAGGATGATCAGCAGGTACAGCACCGGCAAACCCGACCAGATCTCCAGGAAACGCTGGCCGGCCAGGTCGACCCAGCCGCCATAGAAACCCTGCAAGGCGCCAGCGATGACGCCGATGATCGAGCTGAGCACGGTCAGCGTCAGGGCAAACAGCACCGACACACGAAAGCCGTAGATCACTCGCGCCAGCACATCGCGGCCCTGGTCGTCGGTGCCCAGCAGGTTCACCGAAGACGGCGGCGCTGGCGCGGGGACTTTCAGGTCGTAGTTGATGCTCTGGTAGCTGAACGGGATGGGCGCCCACAGCGTCCAGGCGTCCTTGGCCTTGAGCAGTTCCTGGATATACGGGCTTTTGTAGTTGGCCTCCAGCGGGAATTCGCCGCCAAACGTGGTCTCCGGGTAGCGTTTAAGCGCCGGGAAATACCAGCCACCGTCGTAATGGACTGCCAGCGGTTTATCGTTGGCGATCAACTCGGCGCCCAGGCTGAGCACGAACAGAATCAGGAACAGCCACAGCGACCACCAGCCACGTTTGTTGGCTTTGAAACGCTCGAACCGGCGGCGATTGAGGGGGGACAGGTTCATCTCAATGCTCCCGGCTGGCGAAGTCGATGCGCGGATCGACCAGGGTGTAAGTGAGGTCGCCGATCAGTTTCACGATCAGCCCCAGCAGGGTGAAGATAAACAGCGTGCCGAACACCACCGGATAATCGCGGTTGATCGCCGCTTCAAAGCTCATCAGGCCCAGGCCATCGAGGGAAAAGATCACCTCGACCAACAGCGAACCGGTGAAGAAAATCCCGATAAATGCCGAGGGGAAACCGGCAATCACCAGCAGCATGGCGTTACGAAACACATGGCCGTAGAGCACGCGGTGGTTGGTCAGGCCTTTGGCTTTGGCGGTGACCACGTACTGTTTGTTGATTTCGTCGAGGAAGCTGTTTTTGGTCAGCAGGGTCATGGTCGCGAAGTTGCCGATCACCAGCGCGGTGACGGGCAGGGCCAGGTGCCAGAAATAATCGAGGATCTTGCCGCCAAAGCTCAGTTCCTCGAAGTTGTTGGAGGTCAGCCCGCGCAAGGGGAACCAGTCCAGGTAACTGCCGCCGGCAAACACCACGATCAGCAAAATCGCGAACAAAAACGCCGGGATGGCATAGCCGACGATGATCGCCGAGCTGGTCCACACGTCAAAGTGGCTGCCGTGCCGGGTAGCCTTGGCGATGCCGAGCGGGATCGACACCAGGTACATGATCAGCGTGCTCCATAACCCGAGGGAGATGGACACCGGCATCTTTTCCTTGATCAGGTCGATGACCTTGGCGTCGCGAAAGAAACTGTCGCCAAAATCCAGCCGTGCGTAGTTCTTGACCATGATCCACAAGCGTTCCGGCGCCGACTTGTCGAAGCCGTACATCTTTTCGATTTCCTTGATCAGCGCCGGGTCCAGGCCCTGGGCGCCGCGGTAGCTGGAGCCGGCCACCGAGACCTCGGCGCCGCCACCGGCAATGCGGCTGGTGGCGCCGTCGAACCCTTCGAGTTTGGCGATCATCTGCTCCACCGGGCCACCGGGGGCGGCCTGGATGATGATGAAGTTGATCAGCAGGATCCCGAACAGCGTGGGGATGATCAGCAACAGGCGGCGAACAATATAGGCCAGCATTTAATCGCCTCCGCTCGCCGGATCGGCGCTCTTGACAGTGTCGACGGCAGGTTTGACTTCAGGTTTGGCCCACCAGGTGGCCGTGCCGACGTCGTAGCGTGGCGGGACTTTGGGGTGACCCAAGTGATCCCAGTACGCCACGCGGTAAGTCTTGATGTGCCAGTTGGGGATCACGTAGTAGCCAAACTGCAAGACCCGATCCAGCGCCTTGGCGTGGTCGACCAGGCTTTGGCGCGAGTCGGCGTTGATCAGTTCTTCGACGAGTTGGTCGACCACCGGATCCTTGAGACCCATGTAGTTGCGGCTGCCGGATTTGTCGGCGGCGGACGACCAGAATTCGCGCTGCTCGTTACCCGGCGAGGTGGACTGCGGGAAGCTGCCCACCAGCATGTCGAAGTCCCGCGAACGCAGGCGGTTGATGTACTGCGAAACGTCAACGCGGCGGATCACCAGGTTGATTCCGAGGTCGGCCAGGTTGCGCTTGAATGGCAGCAATACCCGCTCAAACTCGGTCTGGGCAAGCAGGAATTCGATGGTCACCGGTTTGCCGGTGGTGTCGACCATTTTGTCGTCGACGATCTTCCAGCCAGCCTCCTGCAACAGCTGGTAAGCCTCACGCTGCTGGGTGCGGATCATGCCGCTGCCGTCGGTCTTGGCCGGCTCGAAGGCTTGGGTGAAGACTTCGGCAGGGATCTTGTCGCGAAACGGCGCCAGGATGGCGGTTTCCGCCGGGCCGGGCAGGCCGGTGGCGGCCATCTCCGAGTTTTCGAAGTAGCTGCGGGTGCGGGTGTAGGCGCCATTGAACAGCTGTTTGTTGCTCCACTCGAAATCCAGCAGCAGGCTGATGGCCTTGCGTACCCGCACATCCTGGAACATCGGCTTGCGCGTATTGAACACAAACCCTTGCATGCCGGTGGGATTGCCGTTGGGAATTTCTTCCTTGATCAACCGACCCTGGGCCACGGCCGGAATGTTGTAGGCGTTGGCCCAGTTCTTGGCGCTGAACTCCAGCCAATAGTCGAACTGCCCGGCTTTCAAGGCTTCCAGGGCCACGGTGCTGTCACGGTAGTAGTCGGTGATGCGGTTGTCGAAGTTGTAGAAGCCCTGGGTTACCGGCAGGTCCTTGGCCCAGTAATCCTTGACCCGCTCATAGCGCACCATGCGCCCGGGTTTGACCTCGGCAACCTTGTACGGGCCACTGCCCAGCGGTATTTCCAGGTTGCCCTTGGCAAAGTCGCGCGTTGCCCACCAATGCTTGGGCAATACCGGCAGTTGGCCGAGGATCAGCGGTAATTCACGGTTATTGGTGCGCTTGAACTTGAACAGCACACGCAGCGGGTCTTCGGCGACCACTTCGTCGACGTCGGCGTAGTAGTTGCGGTAGAGCGGCGAACCGTCCTTGATCAGCGCCTGGAAGGTGAACACGACGTCTTCGGCCCGGATCGGATGGCCATCATGGAAGCGCGCTTCGGGGCGCAGGTAGAAGCGCACCCAGCTGTTGTCCGGAGCCTTTTCGATCTTGCCGGCCACCAGGCCGTACTCGGTGACGGGCTCGTCCAGGCTTTGCATGGCCAGGGTGTCGTAGATCAGCGGCAGGTTGTCTGCGGGCACGCCCTTGCTGATGTAGGGGTTGAGGCTGTCGAAGCCGCCCATGCTCGATTCACGGAAGGTGCCGCCCTTGGGCGCGTCGGGGTTTACATAGTCGAAATGCTTGAAGTCGGCGGGGTACTTGGGTGGCTCGCTGTACAGGGTCAGCGCATGTTGCGGCGCGGCATTGGCTGCGCCGCACGCTAACAAGGCGCCAAACAGGGCGGTGCGCAAGGTCATCATTGGGCTTTCTCCGAAGCTTTCAGCCACCACGCGCTCAAACCCAGGCTATAGGGCGGCGTGGTGACAAAGGCGAACCGGTTGCGGTACGCCAAGCGATGATAGTTGAGGTACCAGTTGGGAATACTGTAGTGCTGCCACAGCAGCACCCGGTCGAGGGCGCGGCCGGCGGCCAATTGTTCTTCGCGGGTCTGCGCCGCCAGCAGTTGGTCGAGCAGGTGGTCGACCACCGGGTTGGCGATGCCGGCGTAGTTTTTGCTGCCCTTGATGGCCGCCTGGCTGGAGTGGAAGTACTGCCACTGCTCAAGGCCCGGGCTCAAGGTCTGGTTGAGGGTGATCAGGATCATGTCGTAGTCGAACTGATCCAGGCGCTGCTTGTATTGCGCCCGGTCAACCGTGCGCAGGCGCGCGTCGATGCCGATACTTTTGAGGTTTTCGACGTAGGGCTGCAGGATGCGTTCAAGGTTCGGGTTGACCAGCAGAATCTCGAAGCGCAGCGGTTGGCCCTTGCTGTCGAGCAGGCGCTGGTCTGAGAGTTTCCAGCCCGCTTCGCCGAGCAAGGCCAGGGCGCGGCGCAACGTCTCGCGCGGGATGCCGCGGCCGTCGGTCTGCGGCAGGCTGAAGGCTTGAGTGAACAGGTTGGGCGGCAACTGGTCGCGGTAGGGCGAGAGCATCAGCCATTCATGCCCCACTGGCACGCCGGTCGCAGAAAACTCACTGTTGGGGTAGTAACTGAGCGTGCGTTTATAGGCGCTGCTGAACAGGGTGCGGTTGGTCCATTCAAAATCGAACATCAACCCCAGGGCTTCACGCACTTTGGTCTGGCTGAAGATCGGCCGCCGCGTGTTCATGAACAAGCCCTGGCTCTGGGTCGGGATCTGGTGGGCGATCTGCGCCTTGATCACGTCGCCGCGGTTGACCGCGGGGAAGTTGTAGCCAGTGGCCCAGTTCTTGGCCTGGTGTTCGATATAGAGGTCGAATTCACCGGCCTTGAAGGCTTCGAAGGCCACGTCGCTGTCGCGGTAGAACTCCACTTCGACCTTGTCGTAGTTGTAGAACCCCTGGTTGACCGGCAGGTCTTTGCCCCAGTAATCCTTGACCCGCTCGAACACCAGCTGGCGGCCCGGGGTGACCTTGGTGATGCGATACGGCCCGCTGCCCAAAGGCGGCTCGAAGGTGGTGGCCTTGAAGTCGCGGTTCTTCCAGTAATGCTGGGGTAGAACCGGCAGTTCGCCCAGACGCAGGATCAGCAGTGGGTTGCCGGCGCGTTTGAACACAAAACGGATGCGATGGCGGTTGAGAATGTCGACCCGCGCCACTTCCTGCAGGTTGGTGCGGTACTGCGGGTGGCCTTCGGTGAGCAGGGTGCGATAGGAAAATGCCACGTCATAAGCGGTGATCGGCTTGCCATCATGGAAGCGCGCTTCCGGGCGCAGGTTGAACACCACCCAACTGCGGTCCTCGCTGTACTCCACCGATTGGGCAATCAGCCCGTAGCTGGAGGTGGGCTCGTCACCGGACGGCGCGTACTGGCCGGTGCCGACCATCAGCGGTTCGTTCAGCTCGTTGACGCCGTATTGCAGGAAATTGGGCGTGGAAACCGGGCTGGTGCCCTTGAAGGTGTAGGGGTTGAGGGTATCGAAGGTGCCAAATGCCATGACCCGCAATGTCCCGCCTTTGGGCGCTGCAGGGTTTACCCAGTCGAAGTGGGTGAATTTGGCCGGGTACTTGAGTGTGCCGAACTGCGTGTAACCGTGGCTCTCGGTAATCGTCGCGTTCGCAGCAAAGCTCAAGGCCAGACTTATTAGTAGAAGGAGGGGACGCTTCAAGTCAGAGATCCGATCCAGGCGGCTTGGGCTTTATGATCGGTACAGTAACAGCTTGTTCCGGTTGGAAAAAGGTCGCTGAAAACACTGGAGATCCAATGTGGGAGCGGGCTTGCTCGCGAATGCAGTGTGTCAGTCAACAGAGATGTTGAATGTGCCACCGCTTTCGCGAGCAAGCCCGCTCCCACATTTGCTCCCCAGTGTTCTTGAGGGGTTAGCGCGGCCCGGAAACCACCAGCATCTGCCCCGGCTTCAACGCCTGGCCAGTACGCGGGTTCCAACGCTTGAGATGTTGCATCTCGACGTTGAAGCGCTTGGCGACGATGTACAGCGAGTCGCCTTTCTTGACCTTGTACTGCACCGGTTTCTTGCTGCTGGCCACCAGTTTGCGGGTGTCCTGCATCACCAGGGTCTGGCCGACCTTGAGGGCCTGGCCATTGAGTTTATTCCAGCGCTGCAGGTCATGTACATCGACCTTGTTCGCCTTGGCGATCAGCGTGAGGTTGTCGCCACTGCGGACCTTGTAGTTGCGGGTACGCCCGGCCACCCGTGTGCTCTCAACTTCGTCGAACACCTGCTTTTTCGGGCGCATCGCCAGCAATTCTTCGGGCTTCATCGTCGAAAGGGTGCTGGTGAGCAACTGCGCCTTGGAGCTTGGCACGAGCAAATGCTGCGGGCCGTCCAGGGTGGTGCGTTGTTTCAGGGCCGGGTTGAGCTGGAACAGTTCGTCTTCGTCGATCTCGGCCAGCGCGGCAACCCGGGACAGGTCCATGCTTTGCTTGACTTCAACCACTTCGAAGTACGGCGTGTTGGCAATTGGGCTCAGGTTGACGCCATAGGCCTCGGGGGCCAGCACCACTTGGGACAGCGCCAGGAACTTGGGCACGTAGTCCTTGGTTTCCTGGGGCAGGGGCAGGTTCCAGTAGTCGGTGGGCAGGCCGAGCTTTTCGTTGCGCTCGATGGCCCGGCTGACCGTGCCTTCGCCGGCATTGTAGGCCGCCAGGGCCAGCAGCCAGTCGCCGTTGAACATGTCATGCAGGCGCGTCAGATAGTCCAGGGCGGCGGTGGTGGAGGCGGTGATATCGCGGCGGCCGTCGTAGGCGCGGGTCTGGCGCAGGTTGAAGTAGCGCCCGGTGGAGGGGATGAACTGCCACAGGCCGACCGCATCGCTGCGCGAATAGGCCATCGGGTTGTAGGCACTTTCGATCACTGGCAGCAGCGCCAGCTCCAGGGGCATGTTGCGTTCTTCAAGGCGTTCGACGATGTAATGAATGTAGAGGCTGCCGCGTTCTCCGGCGTTCTCTAAAAAGGACGGGTTGCTGGCGAACCACAAGCGTTGTTGCTCGATGCGCGGGTTCACACCCAGGCCGTCCTGCAATTGAAAGCCCCGGCGCATGCGTTCCCAGACATCCTGGGGCACTTCGGGGCTAGGCTTCTCTGAGAGCCAAATAGGTTTTTGCTTGATCTTGGCAGCAAGATTGGGTTTGGGTTGCACGGTGGATTGTGCAGCGAAATTGGTCGATTGGCAGCCCGCCAGAGTCGCGGAAACGGCCACCGCCACGGCTTGAGCCAGGCGGGTCAATGCGTCTGAAGAAATGGATTTACGAATAGATGACGACATTGGCTGGAAGTAAGTTCCGGGCAAAAATGTCGGGCGATTCTAGAAAGCGCTTTGGTTCCGGTCAACCATTCAGAAATTCCGTATCAGATTGCATCCGCTTAGAACTTATCTTTCCAAGCCCTCAAGCTAGCAAACACCTCGGCCCCAGTGCGGTTGTCGCGACCGTTCCGTTCGTCCGCTTTTTGTTTAACGGATGTTTCGGCGGTACGCAGGAAAGGGTTAGTACGTTTTTCCAGGGCCAGGTTGGAGGGAAGTGTCATTTCACCACGGGCGCGCAATTGCTTGACGGTCTCGACGCGTTCGGCGATATCGGCATTGTCCGGTTCCACGGCGTGGGCAAATTTGAGGTTACTTTGCGTGTACTCATGTGTGCAGTACACCAGCGTGTCGGCGGGCAGGGCGGCCAGGCGCGCTAGCGAGGCGTGCATTTGTTCCGGGGTGCCTTCGAACAGGCGCCCGCAGCCGGCGGCAAACAGGGTATCGCCACAAAACAGCACGCCCTGGTGGTAATAGGCGATATGGCCGAGGGTGTGGCCGGGCACGCTATAAACGTCGAAGTCCCAGCCGAGCGCGTTGATGCGCGCGTTATCGTGCAGGGCCACGTCCCGCGCCGGGATCTTTTCGTTCGCCGGGCCGTAAACCTTGGCGCCGGTTGCATGTTTGAGCTGTTCGACGCCGCCGACATGATCATGGTGGTGGTGGGTGATCAGGATGTCGCTGAGCCTGTACCCAGGGTTTTGCTTGAGCCAGGCCAGCACCGGCGCGGCATCGCCGGGGTCGACCACGGCGCAGCGTAGGGTATCAGGGTCTTGTAACAACCAGATGTAGTTATCGGTGAAGGCGGGCAGGGCACTGATCTGTATCATTCTTCGATTCGCCAAGCTGAACACTTTGGTGCATCTTAGAACGTCTAGGCGAATTGGAGAATGCAATGACTGATAAAGCGTTCGCCCAGGCCGATCCTGAATGGCTGGCCCTGATCAGCGCAGCCCGTGATTGGCTGTCCGGGCCGATCGGGCAATTTTTGCTGGACGAAGAGCGGCGCATGCTCGAAGACGAGCTGGGCCGGTTCTTTGGTGGCTACCTGGTGCACTACGGCCCGTCGGCCCAGACGCCGCCCGCTGCGCCGCAGGTGCAACGCAATGTGCGCCTGGGCGCGCCGTTGCCTGGGGTCGAGATTGTGTGCGAGGAACAGGCCTGGCCGCTGAGCGAACATGCTGCCGATGTAGTGGTGCTGCAGCACGGCCTGGATTTCTGCCTGTCGCCCCACGGTTTGCTGCGCGAGGCCGCCAGCAGCGTGCGCCCAGGTGGCCATTTGCTGATCATCGGCATCAACCCCTGGAGCAGTTGGGGCCTGCGCCATGTGTTCGCCCATGACGGCCTGCGCCAGGCGCGCTGCATCGCGCCATCGCGGGTGGGCGACTGGCTGAACCTGCTGGGCTTCGCGCTGGAGAAACGCCGCTTCGGGTGCTATCGTCCGCCGCTTGCGTCTGCCAAGTGGCAAGGACGGCTGGCCGGCTGGGAGCGCCGGGCGGGTGCCTGGCAACTGTCGGGCGGTGGCTTCTATTTATTGGTCGCGCGCAAGATCGTGGTCGGGCTGCGGCCGGTGCGGCAGGTCGCGCGTCAGCCCATGGGCAAGCTGGTGCCGATGCCGATGGCCAAGGTCAACCGCAAGCAGAGCGAACCGTAACCCCTCTTTTTGATTGAAGACCGAGCAACTGATGACCGATACCGTAGAACTCTTCACCGATGGCGCCTGCAAGGGCAACCCTGGCCCCGGCGGCTGGGGCGCGTTGCTGGTGTGCAAAGGTGTGGAGAAGGAACTGTGGGGCGGCGAAGCCAACACCACCAACAACCGCATGGAGCTGATGGGCGCCATTCGCGGCCTGGAAGAACTCAAGCGTCGCTGTGACGTGCTGTTGGTGACCGACTCGCAATACGTGATGAAGGGCATCAACGAGTGGATGGTCAACTGGAAGAAGCGCGGCTGGAAAACCGCGGCCAAAGAGCCGGTAAAGAATGCCGACCTGTGGCAACTCCTCGATGAGCAATGCAACCGCCATGACATCACCTGGAAATGGGTACGCGGCCACATCGGCCACCCGGGCAACGAGCGCGCCGATCAATTGGCCAACCGTGGCGTGGATGAAGTTCGGGGCTACAAACAGAGCTGAGCCGGCTGACGTGTTAACATCGCGCCCCTTGATTCACACCACACTGCACACCACCGTTGAGAGCTGAACCCTGATGGCCATCCGATCTGTTGTACTCGATACCGAAACCACCGGCATGCCGGTGACCGATGGTCACCGGATCATTGAAATCGGCTGTGTCGAATTGATGGGTCGCCGCCTCACCGGGCGTCACTTTCACGTCTACCTGCAACCGGATCGTGACAGTGACGAGGGCGCAATTGGCGTCCACGGTATTACGGATGAATTCCTCAAGGGCAAGCCGCGCTTTGCTGAAGTGGCGGACGAGTTTTTCGAGTTCATCAACGGCGCTCAACTGATCATCCATAACGCGGCGTTCGACGTCGGGTTCATCAATAACGAGTTTGCCCTGATGGGGCAGACCGAGCGTGCGGATATCGCCCAGCACTGCTCGATTCTCGATACCTTGATGATGGCCCGTGAGCGTCACCCCGGCCAGCGCAACAGCCTGGATGCGTTGTGCAAACGTTATGGGGTTGATAACTCTGGCCGTGAATTGCACGGCGCCTTGCTCGACTCCGAGATTCTCGCCGACGTTTACCTGACCATGACCGGCGGGCAGACCAGCCTGTCCCTGGCCGGTAATGCTTCCGATGGCAGCGGCTCGGCGGAAGGTTCGGGCAACCGTCCTTCGGAAATCCGCCGTTTGGCGGCGGATCGCAAGCCGACCACCATCATCCGTGCCAGCGAGCAGGATCTGGCTGAGCATGCGGCGCGCCTGGAAGCGATTGCCAAGTCGGCGGGTGCGCCGGCGTTGTGGTCGCAACTGACTCAGCAATAATCACGGCTGAACACGATTAAAAAATGTGGGAGCTGGCTTGCCTGCGATGGCATCAACTCGGTGTGCCTGAAGTACCGAGGTGCCTGCATCGCAGGCAAGCCAGCTCCCACAGTAGATTTGCGTCGTCTGTAAAATCTTCATTCGCCACATCCCCTCCCAGCTTCTACCCTGAGTGCATAGCCCTCAGGACTCAAAGCACTCATGTACAAAGACCTGAAGTTCCCTGTTCTTATCGTGCACCGTGACATCAAGGCCGACACCGTTGCCGGTGATCGGGTCAGAGGCATCGCCAGGGAGTTGGAACAAGAGGGCTTCAGTATTTTTTCTGCGGTGGATTACGCCGAAGGCCGATTGGTGGCTTCTACCCATCATGGCCTGGCGTGCATGTTGATTGCCGCCGAGGGCGCTGGCGAAAACACCCACCTGCTGCAAAACATGGTCGAGCTGATTCGCCTGGCGCGGGTGAGGGCGCCCAACCTGCCGATCTTTGCCCTGGGCGAGCAGGTCACCCTGGAAAACGCGCCGGCCGATGCCATGAGCGAGCTCAACCAACTGCGCGGCATTCTGTACCTGTTCGAAGACACCGTGCCGTTTCTGGCCCGCCAAGTGGCTCGCGCTGCACGCGCCTACCTTGATGGCTTGTTGCCGCCGTTCTTCAAAGCGCTGGTGCAGCACACGGCCGATTCCAACTATTCCTGGCACACCCCCGGCCATGGCGGCGGTGTGGCTTATCGCAAAAGCCCGGTGGGGCAGGCGTTTCATCAATTCTTTGGCGAAAACACCCTGCGTTCGGACTTGTCCGTGTCGGTGCCGGAGCTGGGGTCATTGCTCGATCACACCGGGCCCTTGGCCGAAGCCGAAGCCCGCGCGGCGCGTAACTTTGGCGCCGATCACACGTTCTTTGTGATCAACGGCACCTCGACGGCCAACAAGATCGTCTGGCATTCCATGGTCGGGCGCGATGACTTGGTGTTGGTGGATCGAAACTGCCACAAGTCGGTGCTGCATTCGATCATCATGACCGGCGCGATCCCGCTGTACCTGTGCCCGGAGCGCAATGAACTGGGGATTATCGGCCCGATCCCCTTAAGCGAATTCAGCCCCGAGTCGATCCGCGCCAAAATTGAAGCCAGCCCCTTGACCCGTGGCCGGCCGGCGAAAGTGAAACTGGCGGTGGTCACCAACTCCACCTATGACGGACTGTGCTACAACGCCGAACTGATCAAACAGCAACTGGGCAACAGTGTCGAGGTGTTGCATTTCGACGAGGCCTGGTACGCCTACGCGGCCTTTCATGAGTTTTTCGCCGGCCGCTATGGCATGGGTACTTCGCGCACTGCCGACAGCCCGCTGGTATTCACTACCCACTCGACCCACAAATTGCTCGCGGCCTTCAGCCAGGCGTCGATGATCCACGTGCAGGACGGTGGCGCGCGCCAGCTGGACCGCGACCGCTTCAACGAAGCCTTCATGATGCACATCTCCACTTCGCCGCAATACAGCATCATCGCCTCGCTGGATGTGGCTTCGGCGATGATGGAAGGCCCGGCCGGGCGCTCGCTGTTGCAGGAGATGTTCGACGAAGCCCTGAGCTTTCGCCGTGCCCTGGCCAACCTGCGCCAGCATATTGCTGCCGAAGACTGGTGGTTCTCCATCTGGCAACCACCGTCGGTGGCCGGCATCGACCGGGTCGCCACCGCGGATTGGCTGTTGCACCCGCAGGATGACTGGCATGGCTTTGGCGATGTGGCCGAAGACTATGTGTTGCTGGACCCGATCAAAGTCACTTTGGTGATGCCCGGCCTCAACGCCGGTGGCGCCTTGAGCGACTGCGGAATTCCCGCCGCAGTGGTCAGCAAATTCCTCTGGGAACGGGGGCTGGTGGTGGAAAAGACCGGTTTGTATTCCTTCCTGGTGTTGTTCTCCATGGGCATTACCAAAGGCAAATGGAGTACCTTGCTCACCGAATTGCTGGAGTTCAAGCGCAACTACGACGCCAATGCCAGCCTGGCCAGTTGTTTACCCTCGGTGTTCAAAGAAGGCCCGGCACGTTATCAAGGCCTGGGTTTGCGTGACCTGTGCGACCAATTGCATAGTTGTTACCGCAGCAACGCCACCGCCAAGCACCTCAAGCGGATGTACACCGTGTTGCCGGAAATTGCGATGAAACCGGCCGATGCCTACGACCAACTGGTCAGGGGTGAAGTCGAAGCCGTTTCCATTGACGCCTTGCCAGGACGCATCGCAGCCGTGATGCTGGTGCCTTATCCGCCGGGCATCCCGTTGATCATGCCGGGCGAGCGCTTTACCGAGTCGACACGCTCGATCATCGACTATCTGGCATTTGCCCGTACGTTCGATAGCAGTTTCCCCGGTTTTGTCGCCGATGTTCATGGGTTGCAACACGAAGATGACGGCAGTGGCCGTTGTTACACCGTCGATTGCATCAAGGGTTAAGGATGTTTATGCAAGCTGTAATGAACCCGAAGTATCCGGGGCTCAGCGTTCGGGTCGCCGACGAAGGCTTTGACGCCTACGTGTGGGGCAATGATTTCAGCTTTGAGGTCAGCGCCTATGGCGTACCGGAGATGGGCAAGCGCGTCGACCAATGGGCGCTGGAGCGCATTCTGCCGTACCGCAAGTGTTACGGCATCGACCCGGAAGAGTTCGCCAGTTTCCGCGATGCTCCCGACAGTGCGATTTTTATGGCGTACCTGGATGATCGCGCGGTGGGGCACATTGTGGTCAGCACCAACTGGAATGGTTTTGCCCATGTCGACGAGCTGGCGGTGGCCATGCCTGCACGGCGCCATGGTGTAGCCAAGGCATTGCTGGATGTGGCGCAGTTCTGGAGCCGCAAGAAGAACTTGCCGGGCATGATGCTCGAAACCCAGAACAATAACCTCGGCGCTTGCCGTTTGTATGAGCGCTGCGGGTATGTGATGGGTGGGATCGATCAATTGCGCTATCGCGGGATTGACCCGCAAACCCGCGAAGTGGCAATTTTCTGGTATCGGTTGTTCACGTCTGAGCGGCAGACGGCCTGAATGCCCTTGCCCCTGGCGTTCAGGCCGCGTTGAGGTGCGGCAGGCTAAGTCATGAATCGATCCACGAATGTTCGGTACCAATGGTAACCTGCAACTGGTCACGGAGTGAGCGGTAGTGCTTCTTGGCTTGCTCCAGACTCTGTTTTAGCCCATCAGGCTCACTCAGGCCTTTATTGGCGTAGTACTGGTGAATGTCGTCTTCCAGGCTGAACGGTATACCGGGCACCGCGCCATGTTTGACCTGCTGCATTTTTTCTTTGCTCATTCCATCGAATCCCGCATCGTAAATGTCCGGTCGCTTGGACCTCAGTACATCGTCAAGCAGGTTCGGGCCGACGGTCTCAAAGATCTTGCCTTCGTACTCCAGAAAATCTGAAGTGTAGGTGAACCCGCCGTTGACCTCTCTGGAAAGTGTCGGGCGGTTGGCCGCAAAATACGCTTTGTTTTCAGTGAAGCGCCGGTTCATCTCGGCGATCATTTCGGTGACCACCGGGTTATCCGGTTGCGTGGCGAAGTTACTGGTGTTGTAGAAGGGTTTGTAGTCAGTGATTTTGTGAGCGACTGGTTTGCTGAGCAGCATATCCGAGTCACCCGCGTTCAAACCGGCGGATCCCACCGCGCCTTTGATGGTGTCGTCGGTGTCGAGATAAATGCCACCATATTTATTCATCAACGGATAGCGAGCTACATCGGAAGTGGCGGCAAGGTTTTTTCCTTGGCCTCTGCGGAAGTAGGCATACAGTTCGGTGTTCTTCAAGGGTTGGAAAAAGTCTTCTTCATGCAAATTCATGACGGTGACGCCGGGCGCATCCTTTTCCAGCTTGAGTTTGATGGTCTGCAGCAACTCTGGCGTGTCGGCGTCGACGTGCACAATGGATTTGAAACCGGGCATTTTTTCGGCGTTGGTCGCGATATTCTTGATCAGCTTGTCGGGTATTTCGCCGCCGGCCCAGAAGTAGTGAATGTTGGTTGGGATGGGCCTGATATTGCTGGACTTCTGCAAGATGGCCGGTGGGGTTGCATCGATAAACCTGAAGTTGTGCTCGGGGATCTTCTGGGCATTTTTATATTCCTCCAAGGGTCCCATCTGCCACTTGTTCTTTGCGCTTCTCCAGAAGTACTCGGTGGTGACGCCGTTGGCGTTACCCGAACCGGCCATCCAGGCACCCACCTTGGTATCAAAGGTGGTGACATAGTTCATGCCTCGGTAATTGATGGTGAAGGGGTATGAGGAACCCGTGGTTATTTTTACGTCGTCTACCGGTACGACGTATGTGTTTTCATCGAGTTTCCAGGGTGACGGGGAGTTACCACCCAATAAGCGATTGGCAGTGGCGCGAGGCTCCCAGCCGGCGCTGCCCAGGTCCCGGACCACAATGTTGTCTCGGGCGGCACTGGGGTGTTGGATAACCCGCTGGCCATCCTTGATGGTGGACTGATAAAGCTTGCCGTTGACTTTTATATATTCTTTGTTGTTCGGGCCGACGTAGATATTCGCCTGCAAGCCTTTAACCTGCAGCAGGTCCGGGGAAACGATGGCCTCATATTCAAGCAGCGAGGTTCTATCAAAGACTTTGACGCTCTCACCGGCCGCCGCCGCCGCAGGCTGGAAATCTTTCAACGGTGAACCGTAGGGACGCCCCTTGGTTGCATCGAAGGCATACCATTTGCCGCCCTGGAACAACGCATCACCTTCCAGCATTTCACCAGCAACCCTGGAGGTGCCTATGGCAACCAAGCCATGCTGTGTGCTGGCGGCTTTGAGCACGTCGTAGCTGCCGCTGGCGCCCTTGAGGGTATTGAATACGCTCTTTCCCTTGGACCAGGTCCAGCGGCTGATACCTTTGAGCAAATCGCCCGCACCGCCCAACGGGTTGAGCGCGTCGATTGCGACGGTACCCAGAAACCGGGCGGTTCTTGCTGCACCCTTGAGGCCGGCCACGCCTTTGGCGAGGGCTTTACTCGCATGTGCTGCCTTGCCGGCGCCCAGAGTCACCAGACCGATCACGTCCATGCCAAGGTCAAGCAAACCCTCACCGATATTGCCCTGCGTGAAGTTAACAATCGCAGACCTGAACGGGATCATATTCAGGAAAAACTCCCCGATGGTCTTGTTGGCGGCACTGGTTTTGTCGTAAGACGTTGTTCCTCGGGCATGTTGCAGTAGCTCATCGCCCTGCAAGTCCATGCGTTTGGTGAGTATTTTGGCGATGTAGCGGGTGCGGTCTGAATCGAAGACCTGTGGTGTTACTGTGGTCGCCGGCTTTTCCTTGGCCTGCTCGGCATGTTCGTCTTCGAACGGGTTGAATCGTACGGTTCTATGCAGTGTGTTGGCGTCTCGATTATCGAGCCGGGTGTAGGGTGGCGAGTAAATGTGAGCCAGGTAATTGTGTTTGGAAATGGTCCCGGCGCGTGTATCGATGCGGTAAATATTGACCTGTCCCCCACGGGTGATTTTCACATCCAGCGTATGGCCTTTTTGGATCAGGCTTTTGGTCGAGAAATCGAGGCCGATGAGGTAGCTGTCGGTATGAAAAAACTCGAGTTTTCCATCATCGAAGTTTTCTTTATCTTCGGGTGGCACCGTCGAAATCAGGTATTGGGTCATCCCCGAGTGGCCTTTTTCCAACTCTGCTATGGCCGATGTGTAGCGTTGGGTAAAGGTGTCTGCGACGGAAAGTTCGCCGCTATCGGAAAGCGCGCAAAATTGCTTGATGGGGATGCGCTTGTCATTGGTGACCCAATGTTCGCTGTCATCATTATTGACTTTGTCGCCGTGCATGACGACATCGAGCATTGAATATGTTCCGGGGAAGCGACCGGGGCGTCCTTCGATCAGTCGGGCTTTCGTGAGGTTTTTCGCCTTGAAGACCTCATCGGATATGCCTGGAAATTTCTCCCTGAGCAGATCCATTCCCAGGTTTTCACGCATCGGGATCGGGGTTGCGAGTGCCCGGCTGATGTCTTGCAAGGTTTGCTGCTGGGCGCTAAAGGTACTTTGCACAGTGTGCATCTGCGTGTCGTCGGGCGTCGTGCCTGCATTCAAGTAGCCTTTGACTTCACCCCAATTGTGCAACGCTTCGCGATGGATATGCTGCGAGAGCGGTGTGCCGATGTCGATGCCCTCTGCGGCGGCGAGCACTTCGCTGTAGGTCATTGTGAGTGTGCGCCCCGGCGATTCAGCTTCCAGCTTGGCGGCGGCGATCGTCAACTGTGTCCAGGGAATGCTGCCGTAGGTCACGCTCGCCGGAATGTCCTTGACCAGGTATTCAGGGGCGCAGTGGGCCAACAACATGCGGGCCGCCAGTTGAGCCGATGCCGCAGAGGCTCGGCCTGTTGCCACCAGATGACGGCTCAAACCCTCGATGACGACCGTGGCCGGTCGGTACCAATGCTGGCGTTGCCCAAGATCAAAGCCGGCAACGCGGTTACGCGCCGGAGTGCCCACGGATTGGGGATTCAGCCCCAGATGAATCGCAGCCAACAAATAGTTATTGACGCTGGTGTTCGTTGCAATGCCGCCCAACCGGGTTTGAATGGCCTGGCCCAGCGCTTGCGCCTTGGCCGATCCCAGCAGCGTTTCTACTGCGCTGCTGGTGAATTTGAAATCATTGCTGGACAACTCGCACGCGGACAACAGATAGCCCAGCACGCCTTTGGGATCAGTCAGTGGCAGTTCCGGCAGCGTTGAGTCAGGAGCGTTCAGCAGGTCGATGATAGCTTGTTTGTCTTGCGCCGAGAGCGGGATCGGCCAGGACAGCGCGCCGCTGAAGTTGCCCAGGGGCGGGGTCTGAACGTGCTTTGTCGCTAGCTGATAAAGGGCCTGCAACGCGTTCAGGGTTTTGGGCAGGGGCAAGTCGCTGCCGCTGAGGTATGTGCCCAATTTGACGATGCTGGTCGGCGCCAGATTGTGCTTTTGATAGTAGCTGGAGCCTTCACAGACCGGTATTGAGGTGCTATTCCAGTGCGACGTCAGCCTGCCTTCGAGCAGGCTTTGTTGCTCACTGGAAAGGGGGGGCGGGAAGGCGGCGTGCAGTTCTTCCAGGCTTGTGCGCAGTTTTGCCGCCAGGGTTTCCCAGTTACACCGATCGGCAAAAGCTTTTTTAAGCGCTGCCGGGTTGTCCAGGGTGCCAGGGGTTGCATCGTTGGCTGAGGCTTCAATCGAATTCGGTTGAGCGCTAGTTAACGCACCGGCGTCCTGCGGTGGGTTGAGACTGGCAGGGTTTTGAAGGGCTCGATCAGTAAGGACAGAATGGAGGGTAGTCATAGAAAACGCTTCCTTGTTTAGAGTATGTCGTCCAGTGGAAAGCACTCGGCTGTGCTTTCTGCTTCTGTGAGTGCGACGCTTCTAGAACAAGGTTCCAGCGGGAGTTTTTAGAGTTTATGTCGGTGAAAGCGCACTAGATGGTGCGCAGGGCGGGGTCAGGTGGATGCAGTAACGGTCAGCAAGGTTTCGGCCTTGTCGGCGACGATTTCCAACAGTGCATTCAACGCCGGAGCAGGTTCAGATTCCTTCAACGTCAATGCGTAAAGGACCACAGGCATCGGCGGCGATAACGGGCACGCATCCAGCCCAGCTTCCCGCGCGCCGAAGGCGGTAAACGGATCGACAATCGCCAGACCCGCTCCGGCCTCCACCATGCTGCGCATCATCTGGTAGGTCTGCACCCGTGTCTGCACCAACGGCAGTGGGCGCAGGGCTTGCAGTTTTGCGTCCAGCAGACGACTTAGCGGGTCGTGACCTTCCAGCCCGATCATTGACTGCCCGGCCAGGTCCTGCAGTGCAATGTACTTTTGCTTGGGTTTGAGCCAGCCATGGGGCGCGAGCAGTTGCAGCTTGCCTTGGGCCAGTACGGTGCTTTGGATTTGTGGGTGCTGCGGATCATGCAGGCTCAGGCCCACGTCGGCTTCGCGCAGCAGCAGGCTCCTGACGATCTCCCGGGTCGGTTGGCTCGACAGGGTGCACGGTGTGTCCTGAAAGCGCCGGCGCAGCATAGCCAGGCTTTGCGGCAACAATTGGTTAGCCAAGGGCTGCGTGCACAAGGCGCGCAAGGGCGGGGCGTGATGATGTTTGAGGCGCCCGGCCAGGCGTTGCAACGGCTCCAGCGCTTCATAGAGGTGGGCGATTTCAGCCTGCAGCTCAAGGGTTTCGCGCGTCGCTTGCAAGCGCCCGCGCACACTGGCGAACAGCATGAAGCCCAATTGCTGCTCAGCGTCCTTGAGGGTTGCGTCCACATCGCCCACGGGGAGTTGCAACCATTCGGCGGCGGTGCCGAGATGTCCGGTCTGCAAGATGGCCTGAATCACTTCGATATGACGTAAACGCATCGCCGGAGTCTATGTTCAGTGCGATGGGGTTTCAATGCCTGGGTAAAAAAGAGCACAGGCATGGGTGAGTGTTGGCTACCGTTAGTGGGTATGTCACTGTCACGGGCAGGGTATACAACGAGTGTATCAATCGAGGGAAAGGGGAGCCTCAACATGCCATCAAGTCGCTTAAGCGGAAAAATACTCACCCAGCGCGGCTTCACGCGCTGGGCGGTGCTGGTGGTGCTGGTCATTATTGGCTTGTTGGCCTTGGCGCTGGGGCCGCGCTTGTTTGGGGATGTAACGCTGACGGAAATCGCCACTGCCAAGGCGCAGGTGGCTGAGCTGGGCAAGGCTGTCGAGCAGTTCCATCAGGATACCGGCCGCTATCCTACGGATGAGGAGGGCCTGGAGGTGCTGACCGTGCAACCTGCGGCATCAGCCAATGGGAAAGGACCCTACGTCAAGGATGAGTTATTGACCGACCCTTGGGGCATTGCCTATCAGTACCACTACCCGGCGACCCAGCCCAACACCCCCTTCGACCTGTTTTCATTCGGCAAGGACCGAACCCTGGGCGGCGTCGGCGATAACAAGGATATTACCTACGGCGACCACTGAATCACCTGGCATTCCCCATCGACCTGATTAGAATGACGCATCTGATCATCAACGACCAATGCCGCTCACCCGGCACTTAAAACAACAACAGGTCTGGTCTCACATGCCTCTACCCTCGACGTTTTTCGGGGTAAGGGCCAAACAGCTGCTGGTCTTGGTGACCATTGGCTGCGTGGCTGCTTATCTCCTCAATAATCAAGACGAACGCACCCCGGAAAACCACGCCCTTGAGGCGTTTATCCGTTCCCAGGAACAGGTGAGCGAGCAGGTGGGGGCTGTGCTGGAGATTGCGCTGGTCAGGCAGGTGGTGGCGTATCCCGCTTACGGCACGCCGGGCTACAAGCGTTCGCTGTATGCCGTTGAAGGGGAGCGGGGGCGGTTGCTGGTAACGCTCAAGCAGCTGGACGGTGAGCAGGACGTGGAGGTAACGCAGATGCGCCGGCCGTGATCCCCCGGCCCAGTCAACGCCAGTAATGGCCAGGACTGAGCAGGTCGATAAGGCGGGATCTTATGACGCGAGGGTGGTTTGCGATTCGCGGACGATAATAGTCCCCGACTGGATCAATTTGAATTCATCGCCTTCCAATTTTTCTACACGGTCGCCAATGGCCAGCTTGTAGGTGGTGGTAGGCGTCGAGCCAGCCTGGCTGTCCTGCGCCGGGTTGGATTCCTGGAACTCATGCACCGAATACACGCGTCCTTCCGCGTCTCTGGCATGGAACTGTCCGACAAGTACTGCAGCCATCTGTTTAGAACCTCTGGAGATAAACACTCGATTTGCGGTTCTGTAGACCGTCATGGAGCGGGGTAGTTTACCTATGGGAAAAAAATACTATTCGTTGATGTTTTCAGACGCTTCCTACGCTGGTGAGTGCGTGGCAAACAGCTTCGGGATTATCAAAACCCGCTGGTTAACGCGTCACGAAGGCTCTATAACTAAAGGCTCCTTTAGTCAGATGTCGGGAAAACCTCAATGAGCAAGGTCTATACGATTGCCGTCCTGGTTGGCAGCCTTAGAAAAGAGTCGATCAACCGTAAGGTCGCGTTGGCATTGGCCGAACTGGCCCCTGCCAACCTCAAGTTGAACATTGTGGAAATTGGCGATTTGCCGCTCTACAACGAAGACATCGACGGTACTGCGCCGCCCGCAGCCTACAGTACTTTCCGTCAGCAAGTACGCTCATCCGACGCGGTGTTGTTTGTGACACCGGAATACAACCGCTCCGTGCCGGCCCCGTTGAAGAATGCCATTGACGTTGGGTCTCGTCCTTATGGGCAAAGTGTCTATGGGGGTAAGCCTGGGGCGATCATCAGTGTGTCGCCGGGGGCCATTGGTGGGTTTGGGGCGAACCATCATTTGCGTCAGTCGCTGGTGTTTCTGGATGTGCCGTGTATGCAGCAGCCCGAGGCGTATCTGGGTGGGGCGGGGAGCGTGTTTGATGAGGCGGGTAAGGTGTCGGAGAAGACCCGGCCGTTCTTGCAGGCGTTTATTGATGCCTATGGTAAGTGGGTTGAGAAACAGTTGGGCTGATGGCGGGGTAGGGCCGTGGTGTTTGGGTGTATATCCGTTATTTAGGTAACGGCTGCTATTGGTTCCGCTTTTACAGCGGGTCACTTTTGCAAGGACCGGAATGCCGGCCCAGTCAAAAGTAACCAAAAGGTCCTCGCCCCACCACTCGGTGCCTCGCTTGGGCTCGGCATGCCAGAACGAAGGCTTGAATCCGTGGGCCGCCGCGATGGGCCATCCTTGGCAGAGCACGGCGGCCTGAAAGCCGACCTGAGTGGTTAGATCAAAAGCGAAAGCGGATGTGCATCCACTGGAGGTCTGCTTTTCTGTGGGAGCTGGCTTGCCTGCGATGCAGACGCCTCGGAGTGTCGGGTACACCCGGTTGATGCCATCGCAGGCAAGCCAGCTCCCACCCTTGACCGAGTATGGCTCTGCAGGCCCTAACCCCCAGCCGACCCCAATCGATCAGCAAGCTTCAGCGCCATCCCCGCACTTTCAAGGCGCGACACCTGATCCACCTCCGCCCCCAAAATAGTCTTTTCCACATAAAGCGAGTGCACATCGGTCACCCCGATAAACCCCAGCCACGCCTCCATATAGGGCTTCTGAAAGTCCATCCCCTGCGCGCCAGGTGCCGAAAAATCCATCCCCCGTGCATACACATTCACCGCGATCTTGTCATGCAACAACCCCCGCACTCCATGCTCCGGGCTGAACTCAAACAGCACGTCCTTCTGTGATACCACGTCGATAAAGTGCTTGAGCTTGTAGGGAATCGCGAAATTCCACAGCGGCACCGAAAACACCAGCACATCAGCTTGATGCAGGTGAGCCGCTAGCGCTGTGAGTGTCGTCCAGGCAGCGCTTTGTTCTGCGCTTAACGGCGTACCCGCGATGCCCGCGTATTTGGCGTCCATCACCGGTCCGGCAAACTCCGGCAATTCCAGCGCCCATAAATCCAGGGTCACCACCTGGGTGTCCGGGGCGTTCTGCTGATAGCGAGCTATAAACTGACGAGCGATCTCCAGGGACGCGGAGCGTTGTTTGCGCGGCGAGCATTCGATGTGCAGGAGTGTGGTCATGGTGGCCTCGGGAAAGTTGACCTGGGCATTGCAACATAGCGAGCATTGAAATATAAATCGTATTTAAATCATCTATTGATCACAAATCAGAATATGTTCGATGCCTTGTTGCTCAAAACCTTCGTCACAGTGGTCGATGAGGGCGGTTTCAGCCGCGCCGCAGAGCGCCTGCACCTGACCCAGTCGGCCGTCAGTGGGCATTTGCGCCGCCTGGAGGAACAGGTGGGCAAACCCTTGCTCACCCGCACCACCCGGTCCCAGCAATTGACGCCCGATGGTGAACGGCTGATGGCCTATGCCCGTGGCATCCTCGCGTTGAACCGGGACGCCTGGGCCGAGCTGACGCGCTCGGCGATTAAAGGCAACCTGCGCGTAGGCGTATCGGAGGAGTTCGCGGATGCGCGCCTGTTACGTGAACTGCAAAACGTCGCGGCGCAATACCCTGGCATGCACATCAGCGTGCAAGTGGGCATTCCCGGTTCGTTGTTGAGTTTGATGAAGCAGGGTGAGCTGGAGGTGGTGGTCGGCTCGTTGTGCGAATCCAGTGAGCCAGGTTTGGCACTATGGCGTGAGCCGTTAGTGTGGGCCTGGTCCGGGCAGCCGCTCGTAGCCTTGCCGAACCCGTTGCCCCTGGCCTTGTTTCCCGAGCCTTGCCCGTATCGCGAGGCGGCGCTGACGCGTCTTGCCCAAGCGGGCATCGCCCAGCGCAGCGCCATGCAGTGCAGCAGTTACGCGGCGCTGCATGCCGCCGCAGCGGCCGGGTTTGCGATTGCACCGATGGCGCAGAGCCAGGTCGGGCCGGGCTTGGCGATACTCGGCGCCGAACACGGCTTGCCCGCGTTGCCCGATGCCGAGTTCCGCCTGTTCAGCGCCCCGGAGGCGGACCCGCGCCTGGTCGAGGTCGTCACCCAGGTGGTGGTCCGCTACGGCGCTGTTCGCTGGCACTGAGGCTCAGCGCAACCAGTTGGTGCGCGCCAGTTCGATCACTTCATCGCCACGCCCGCTCATCACCGCCTTGAGCATATACAGGCTGAACCCCTTGGCCTGTTCCAGCTTGATGGTCGGCGGCATCACCAGTTCCTGGGTAGCGGTAACCACGTCCACCAGCACCGGGCCGTCATGGGCCAGGGCGCGGCGCAAGGCCGGTTCCAGGTCTTCGGACTGCTCCACGCGAATGCCGAGGATGCCCATGGCGTTGGACATGGCGGCAAAGTCCGGGTTTTTCAGCTCGGTGCCGGTGTCCAGGTAACCGGCGGCTTTCATCTCCATGGCGACAAACCCGAGTGACGAGTTATCAAACACAATGACCTTCACCGGCAATTTCAACTGCGCCAGCGAGATGAAGTCGCCCATCAACATGGCAAAGCCACCGTCGCCGGACATCGAGATCACCTGCCGTCCAGGAAATGCTGCCTGTGCACCAATGGCTTGTGGCATGGCATTGGCCATCGAGCCGTGGTTGAACGAGCCGATCAGGCGGCGTTTGCCGTTCATCTTCAAATACCGCGCAGCCCAGACGGTGGGCGAGCCGACGTCGGCGGTGAAGATCGCATCGTCGTCGGCCAGCTCGCTGAGCAAGCGCGCCACGTACTGCGGGTGAATCGGCCGGTCGGCCTTCGATGGCTGCGCCAGGTCATCCAGGCCTTGACGGGCTTTTTCATAGTGCTTGAGCGAGGTGTCGAGGAAGCTGCGGTCGGCCTTGCGCGTCAGGCGTGGCAACAGCGCGTCAATTGTCTCGCCAACATCGGCGGCGATGCCCAGGTCCAGGGTGGCGCGACGGCCCAGCGCCTGCGGGTTGCGGTCGACCTGGATGATCCTGGCGTCGGTCGGGTAGAACTGGCGATAGGGGAAGTCGGTGCCGAGCATGATCAGCGTGTCGCAGTTGAGCATTGCGTGGTAACCGGAGCTGAAGCCGATCAGGCCGGTCATGCCCACATCAAACGGGTTGTCCCACTCCACATGCTCCTTGCCGCGCAAGGCGTGCACCACTGGCGCGCCCAAAGCATCGGCCAGGGCTACCACTTGGTCGTGAGCACCGGCGCAGCCGCTGCCGCACAGCAGGGTGACTTTCTCGCTGCTGTGCAGGATCTCGCTGAGGCGCTGCAGGTCTTGTTCCGCCGGCAAAGTGCGCGGTGCGTGCAGGGCCGGCCAGGGCTTGAGTTTGTCTTCGACTTCCAGCAGCGAGATATCGCCTGGGATCACCACCACCGCCACGCCGCGGTTGAGGATCGCTGAACGCATGGCGCGGTGCAGCACCTGGGGCATCTGCGCAGGGTTGGTGACCAGCTCGATAAAGTGGCTGCACTCTTTGAACAGTTCCTGCGGGTGGGTTTCCTGAAAGTAGTTCAAGCCGATCTCGGAGGAGGGGATTTGCGCCGCGATAGCCAGCACCGGCACATGGTTGCGATGGCAGTCGAACAGGCCATTGATCAAGTGCAGGTTGCCCGGCCCGCAGCTGCCGGCGCATACCGTCAGCTCGCCGGTGGCGGCTGCTTCGGCGCCGGCGGCGAAGGCGGCCACTTCTTCGTGGCGCACGTGCATCCACTCGATGCTGTCCATGGTGCGCAGGGCGTCGGTGAGGCCATTGAGGCTGTCGCCGGTCAGGCCCCAGATGCGCTTGATGCCCGCCTGTTCAAGGGTGGTCGCCAACTGCTGGGCCAGGTTGATTTTCGCCATGAAGAACTCCAATCGTCAGTGAGGTTAAAGGCTGCTGATCAGTAGAGGACAGTTCGAACACCGCGGATGTTCACCCTTAAATGTGAAGATTGCGTCACGGGGCCGACTAAACGCCGCGCATAAAAAAACCCTGGCAAGCCAGGGTTTTTCACAGCAGCAGGCTCAGCGGCGACGGAACAGCGGCAACGGTTCATCCGTGGCAGCCTGGTACGTGACCGAGAAGTCCTTGAGGCTTTCCAGCGCTTCATACGGGTCTTTGTCGGCGCGCAGGGCGAAGGCATCGAACCCGCAACGGCGCAGGTAGAACAGCTGGTCGCGCAGCACATCGCCAATCGCACGCAGTTCGCCCTTGTAACCATAACGGTCACGCAGCAGGCGCGCGTTGGAATAGTTGCGCCCGTCGGTGAAGGCCGGGAAGTTCAGGGCGATGACCTGGAAGTGCTGCACGTCGTCGCCGATCTCTTCGGCTTCCTCGTCGGCGTCCAGCCACACACCCAGGCCGCCGTCGCGGGCCTTGAGGGCGTGCCCGTGTTCACGCCACAGGGCCAGCGGCACGATCAGGTCGTCACAGTTGGAGATGCCGTCGAAGCTCGCGTCCTTGGGCAGCAGGTGCCAGGTTTCGTCGAGGACTTCGTTGTTCTTAATGATTCGCTGCATAGACGCGCTCCTTGAACAGGTCGATGCCAATGCGCTGGTAGGTGTCGATGAAACGCTCATCTTCGGTACGCTGTTCGATGTACACGTCGATCAGCTTGCCGATCACCTCGGGCATGGCTTCCTGGGCGAAGGACGGGCCGAGGATCTTGCCCAGGCTCGCATCGCGGCTGGCGCTGCCACCCAGGGACACTTGGTAGAATTCTTCGCCTTTCTTGTCCACGCCCAGGATGCCGATGTGGCCGACGTGGTGGTGACCACAGGCGTTCATGCAACCGGAGATGTTCAGGTCCAGCTCGCCGATGTCGAACAGGTAGTCCAGGTCGTCGAAACGGCGCTGGATCGATTCGGCAATCGGGATCGACTTGGCGTTGGCCAGGGAGCAAAAGTCGCCACCCGGGCAGCAGATGATGTCGGTCAGCAGGCCGATGTTCGGCGTGGCAAAACCGCCTTCGCGCAGTTCGCCCCACAGGGTGAACAGTTGGCTCTGCTCGACGTCCGCGAGGATGATGTTCTGCTCGTGGGAAGTGCGCAGTTGGCCGAAGCTGTAGCGTTCGGCCAGATCGGCGACGGCGTCCAGCTGTTTGTCGGTGATATCGCCCGGGGCAACACCGGTTGGCTTGAGCGACAGGGTCACGGCCACATAGCCCGGCTTTTTGTGCGCCAGGGTGTTGCGCGTGCGCCAGCGGGCGAAACCTGGGTGTTGCTGGTCGAGGGCAGCCAGTTCGGCGTCCTGATTGCTCAGGGCTTTGTACTCAGGGTCGACGAAGTGCTTGGCTACACGGTGTACTTCGGCTTCGGTCAGGGTGGTCTGGCCGCCGCGCAGGTGTTCCATCTCGGCGTCGACCTTCTGGGCAAATACCTCAGGGGTCAGCGCTTTGACCAGGATCTTGATCCGGGCCTTGTACTTGTTGTCACGACGGCCATAGCGGTTGTAGACCCGCAGGATGGCGTCGAGGTAACTCAACAGGTCCTGCCACGGCAGGAACTCATTGATGAACGCACCGACTACTGGTGTACGGCCCAGGCCGCCACCGACCAGCACACGGAAACCCAACTCGCCGGCGGCGTTGTGCACGGGCTCAAGGCCAATATCATGCACTTCGATCGCTGCGCGGTCCGAGGTCGAGCCATTGATGGCGATCTTGAACTTGCGCGGCAGGTAGGCGAATTCCGGGTGGAAGGTGGTCCACTGGCGCACGATTTCGCACCACGGGCGTGGGTCGATCAGCTCGTCAGCGGCAACGCCGGCAAATTGGTCGGTGGTCACGTTGCGCAGGCAGTTACCACTGGTCTGAATGGCGTGCATCTGCACGGTGGCCAGCTCAGCCAGGATGTCCGGCACGTCTTCCAGTGCCGGCCAGTTGAACTGTACGTTCTGGCGGGTACTGATGTGGGCGTAGCCTTTGTCGAAGTCGCGGGCAATCTTGGCCATCATGCGCGTCTGGCGCGAAGTCAGTTGGCCATAAGGCACGGCAACCCGCAGCATCGGCGCAAAGCGCTGAACATAAAGGCCATTTTGCAGGCGCAGAGGGCGGAACTCTTCTTCGCTCAGTTCACCTGCTAGGTAGCGTCGGGTCTGATCACGGAACTGCTTGACGCGGTCCTCGATGATGCGCTGATCGTATTCGTCGTATACGTACATATAGGTCCTGTTCTCGGCAAATCTGCGCGCACGGCCGCGCACTCCCAACGGAGCCGGCGCACGATACCAGTTTGCGTTTATGCGCAAAAGTGATGTTTGAGTATATGTAAATAACCAAATTGACTAATGAGAACCGTTATCGCGATACCCACATTTGTCATGCGGGCAATCATGATCTTTACTGTCGTCGAGTCTTAGTGCAATCACCTATAAAACCGACAAGAGGCGATGCGATGAGCAATTCAACCAAAGCACGTAAACCTGACAGTACCGTTGATGCCTGGGCCATTCTGTTTCTGATAATTTTAGTGGTTGGAACCGCCGTATTCTGGGTTAGCCACCAATAAAGAAGGTTGATTGAACCTCGATTGACTGTCTCATTGCCATTATGATGGCGATCAACATTCGAGGCACAAACAACCATGC
Organism: Pseudomonas sp. PA-6-3C; assembly: GCF_021605825.1. Taxonomy (NCBI): domain Bacteria; kingdom Pseudomonadati; phylum Pseudomonadota; class Gammaproteobacteria; order Pseudomonadales; family Pseudomonadaceae; genus Pseudomonas; species Pseudomonas sp. PA-6-3C. Next base: position 47,488 of record NZ_WKDV01000024.1, on the reverse strand, counting down.
TGAAGGTTCTGATTGCGTGTGTGGGGTTGCTGGGCGTGGCCTATGGGGCGATGGCCCAGGCAACCTCAGTGGTGTTTCTCAACCCGGGCACGTCCGCTGAAAGCTTCTGGGTCAGCTATGCGCAATTTATGCAGGCCGCTGCCAAGGACCTCGGCCTGGATTTGCGCGTGCGTTATTCCGAGCGCAGCGCCGCTAACACCTTGGCCCAGGCCCGCGAAGCACTGCAAGGCAGCGAGCGGCCCGATTACCTGGTGTTGGTCAACGAGCAATACGTCGCCCCGCAGATATTGCGCTTGGCCCAGGGCAGTGGGGTCAAGTTGCTGATCGTGAATAACGCACTGACCGCCGATCAGGTGCAATTGCTCGATGCGCATAAAGATGCCCGCTGGATCGGCAGCCTGGTGGCCGACGACGAGCAAGCCGGTTACCTGATGCTCACCGATTTGTTGCGCAACCACGGCCCGGTGACGCCGGGCACTTCGTTGGACCTGCTGGCGTTTTCCGGCGCCAAGAACACGCCAGCCGCACAGTTGCGTGAACAAGGGTTGCACCGCGCCTTGGCCGAACACCCCGAAGTGCGCCTGCGCCAGTTGGTCTACGGCGAGTGGAGCCGCCAGCGCGCCTTTGAACAAGCCACGCAACTGTTCAAACGCTACCCACAGACGGCGCTGGTGTGGTCGGCCAATGATGAGATGGCATTGGGCGCCATGCAGGCGCTGCAAGACAGCGGTCGTGTGCCGGGCAAGGACGCGCTGTTCAGCGCGATCAATAGCTCGCCCGACATCCTCAAGGCACGCCTGGATGGGCGCCTGAGTACTTTGGTCGCAGGGCATTTCACCCTGGGTGGCTGGGCGATGGTGCTGATCAATGATGACGCCAAAGGGCTTGATATTGGCGCCTACGGCGGGCGTGACCGTAAAGAGGCGTTATTCCAGCTGATTGATGCCAACCAATCAAAACGTTTGTCAGGGCCAATGCCAGCGGTGGATTTCCGCGCACTGTCAGCCGTGGGTAAGCCCGCGTCCTACCGTTACCCGTTCAGCCTGCAACTGCTGTTGCATTAAACCCCGGCCAGGTGCAGTACCAGCTTGACGATGCCAAATAACGTCAGCGCAAACACCGCCGTAAACACAATACCCAGTACGACAAAATGACTGGGTTTGCCATGGGTGAAATCTCGAGCGCGGTTTTTGCCGCTTTGTACACCGAAGGCCGCCGCCATGATGCTGTGCAGCATCTGCCAGAAGGTCGGCGGCTTGTTGTTGGCTGGATCGTTCATAAATCCCTCGTCCGCAAGGCTGTCCTACAGAGCATAGACAATCGGGCAGCCCGCGACTGGCTTGTATCATCCCTCTGGACTCTGCCTTTTGATCGTTCCCACGGGAGGGAACGATCAGAACAACCTTACACTTCCAGGATCAAGAACAGTTTCTGATCCAGCGGCGCCTCAATCAGGGCCTTGTCCAGGTTGATCACGGCGCGGTTGTTTGCCCTGGCTTGATCAATCAGTTCCTTGCGGGTAAAGCGCCGCTCCGCCGGGGTCTTCAAGTGGCCGAAGTCAGGTTTTGATGCCGGCGACTCGACGGATCGGTAATGGAAATGCGCGAACCATAGGTCCGCATCTTCCGACCGTTGCCCGGGCTTGATTTTGCGCTTGTCGCGTATGACATATTCGGTGAGGTAGTCGCCGGCCTTCAGCGGCACGCGTTTTTTCACCAGGTTGATGTCGACAAAACCATGAGTGTGCAGATAGTCGACCTTAGCGGCTTTGGGGCGTTGCAGCAGGTAACCTTCGGCGCACAGCTGCCGAGCCTGGGCTGTTGCGGCTCTGGCCTCTTCGCGGTAGCTATTCCTCAAGTCAATGGCGGGTTCGTCGGTCGCGCTTTTGAGTTCCTCGGCAAGTGCTTCGAATTTGGCCGCGTGCTGGCTCAACATTACATCCCAATCATGGGGATCGACTTCCTCACGTTGACTGGGCTCCAACAGTTTGCGCTGCTGGAAGCGAATGCTGGCATCAATGCCTGCGCGCTGAGCCTTGATGGCTTGGGCATCTGCCCTGATTCTTCTCAATGGGCGAGCCGCGGGCGTGGGCGCTTTGGTCGGCACGCTTGCGGGCTCGACGATTTTCCACACGCCTTCGCTGGCGTGTTCGTGGTACGTAGCGACGATGGCGCCGGTAAGCGTGTCGACAATGTCGACGTAATTGCCCGGTTCATCAGCCTGGCCGGTACGCACGTCGCCGACCAGGCTTTTCTTGTCGGCGGTTTTGATGACCCGTCGGCTGGCCGGTTTTTGTCGCTTGGCTTTGTCGCGGGCGGGCCTGGGGGCCAGCCGTTCTTCAACCAGGATCAAGTTGGCCAATTGCGCTTCGAGGCTGGTGCGGGCCTCGCTCAGTTGCTGCACAAATGGCGCGCGGTACTGCTCTCGCAGCAGCGCACAGCCCATGTCCGTCAGCGAGAGAACGGCGTTTTCCAGGCTTTCATAGCGCTGCAGCACATCCTTGAGTACGTTGATTTGCTCAGTCTCGGAGTAACCGGCAGTCGTGCGCATTTCCGTGTGTGCGTTGACAGTAGCGTAGATCTGGCGGTCGGCGAGGAGTTCCAGGAACGGACGCTCTTGGGGTTTATCGGCGTCAAGCGCGCGATTGAGCAGCACCTCGACCAGCGATAACAGGATGTGCTGCTTGATGACGAGCGAGGAAATGTTTTGGAATTCCGGATGCTCTTTCAACAAGCTTTCACGCAGTGCCGGGCTGGCTTGTTGCATGATGGCTTCGCATTTTTCTGCGCTCTCGAGCAGTTCATTGAGCGCCTCCAGTCGCTGCGTTGCGGCGCTGATATATTCGTCATAGCCATCAGTGATGTTGTTGGGCAGTTCCCTGTCGATACGTTTGAGCAACGCTGAAAAGCTTTCGCCGCGCTGGGTCTCCAGCGTGTCGGCGATTTTTTGATGCTGGTTCGCATAAGTCGCCAACCAGTGCTTGTAAATATTCGACGTCGCGTTATCGCGTGCCTCTTTGTATGTCGGCTCTGTTCTGTCCAGCGCCATCATTTCCGTCGCCATGGCTTCGCTCTGTTGCAGCCCGGTTAGAAGCCCCTGCGCATTTGTGCGGTAATTGTCGACGGCGATATCCCATTGAACTCTGGCGCGCGCCGTGGAGCGTTGGCGTTGCGCATGGCGCTCGGCGATCCGGGGTTGCAATGCCGGCAACAGTCCGGGGTTGTTGAGCATTTCCCAGTCCTTTCTGAGGGCGAGTTTCTGTTCAGCCAATTGAGTGCGCGCCATGCTCACGGCTTGAAGAAGCTGCTGCAGATGGTTCGCCATCGGCGTTAATTCACGGCTATGAACTTCCAGCATTGGGTTCAGTTGTGCCAGCCGTTGTTTCTTGCGATCGATTAACGCAGCCACTCTTTGTCTGGGCATGCCGCCCTCCAGCCTGGCACGCCGGTCCAGCCGCCAATGCCCTTGCCCATCGCTGAGCAACCTGAAGCCGGGGCGCTGCGGGTGCTGCGGATGCACCAGGTAGACCTCGTTGAAACCCGGTACCACGCTCACCTGGAACAGCAGGCCGCCGACGCTGGCGTGCCAGGCTCCGTCAATGCGGTACAGCCCTTTAAGCGCACCGCTGAGCTGCACGGGCGGCAACGTTTCAGGCCATGGCACCCGTACTTCCAGTAACGCGTTGAGCAGCTTGGCGCTGGCCCGGGGGCTGGCAATCGAGCGGCTGAAGTCCAGAGCCGTGTGGCCAGTGGCGGGTGGCTCGCCGGGCAGCGCCACGGCGCCATGGCGCACCTGTGGCGCCGCTTGCGCCGGTGGCCGTCCCGCCGCGCGGCGCCAGGCTTCCAGTTGCAGGGCGTGCTCCTGCGCGGAGGGTTGGGACAAGGGCTGTTGGGACCGATTGGCGGGCGCGGCCGCATGCAGCAGCACCATCGCGGTGTTGAGCAACAGATCGATCAGTGCCAGCTCGCGGGTGGTGGGGTTATCGCTGTCCAGGCCGGCCAAATCCTGCTCCAGGCTGCTGACCAGCACCAGGAACCAGCCGGCCAGCATGGCCGGGCCCTGCACCAGCGGTAACAGCAGGGTATTGAACAGCAGCCATGCGCCTTCCATCACCACGGCCCAGCGGCTTTCATGGTTGGACACCGACTCGCGGTCCGCCAGGTCGACCAAGGCCCGTGCCGTGCTGCCGAACAGATGATTGAGCAGTTGACCGTTGACTTGCGATTGCAGCCATTCGCCTGCCCCTTCATCCACGGCCAGGGTCGCAGGTGCCGGATTTTCAGGGAGGCTGAATTCGTCCCCAGGCAGGAAGCGAATGATGTGCGGTTCCTTGATGCCGCCATGCTCGTAGATGGGGCGGACCTTGTCGCTCAGCCACGCCAGCACTGTGTCTTGCAGCGCGCCGGATGCGGCCAGTGCGTCGAGCAGGGCCTGGCGGGTCGGGTATTCATGCAGGGCGTCGGCATACAGCGGCTGGTACAGCAGGTGCGGGCCGACACTCGTATCACGCGGCTCGATAATGAACGCATTATTGACCTCATCTGGCGCAGCGCCGGGTTTGCGGCACAGGGCCAATGGGCGCAGGACAATCTCCTGTTCGTCGACGACCCTGTCCGAGGGCATCTCGCCCATCAGCGCCTTCACGTAGCGATAACCGGTGACGGTGACGCCATGCTGCCCGCGGATCTTGTATTCCAGCGCCTGCATCGGCAGCTTGACCTTGAGTTCACGGGTAAACAGGGTTTCCCGGCGCCGTGCGTCAACCGTGTCGGACAACAAGGTGTTTTTGATTGTTTGTGGGTACATGGTGCCGATATCGACGCGCTGGATCAGCCCGGTACTGCCCAACAGATAGTCCGCGTTGAGCCAGCTTGGAAGAGGCGTTGCATTTTTGGAAAACAGCGTGAGTGTGCCTTTTGGCTTGCCGGCGAGGTTCTTCAGCGCCAGTTCCGTCAGCGACATGCGCACATGCTCGATAATGCCAGCGCCGCCTGGGTAGCCGGCAGCCACGGCAAAGTCCAGCACCACCTCATCGGGGTCGCAGTCGCCATGATCGGTTTGCATCTGCTTGCGCAACGCATCGCGACTGAAGCTGTAGATGTTTTCTATGCCCTCATTGAACGCCTGACCCTGGTTTTGCCGCATCACCTGTGCCATGTCTTGCAGGTGGCGATGGTAGGCAAAGCGGTCAGCGTCGTTGGCTTGAGCGAGCCACGGTGGCAGGTGCTCATCGACCTTTTGCAAGGTCGCCGTTGCGGCTGTCGGCACCTGGGTAAACAGCAGCGCCGGATCGGTGAGTTTTTCCAGGCGTCGCCCAAGGGTTACTTCGTCCTGGCCCTGAAACTTCAACGTCGCCAGGTCTTCCAGTTGCTGATTGAGGATCAGGCCGGCCTGTTGCTCGAACACGTTGCCATCGGGTTCATTGCGTCGCCAGGTGAGGCTGTCGAACTGGAACCGCGTCTGCATGCTGGTTGCCCAGGCTTGGCCGAATTCATCCAGGCCGTCAAACACCTGAATATCCCCGGCCACGCTGTACAGCAGCACCTGCTTGTCGCGCACCAGCAGCAGGTCGGGTGTCAGCAGGCGAACTTCCTGGTCGGCATTGACGAGTGTGTTCTCAACAAAATAAACATAAGTGGCGGGCGAAGATTTGGGGAGACGCTCGGTCTGTGTCGGCCAGGTGGCGACGACCCTGAGCATGTCCTGCTGGGTCGGGTTCAAGCTCGATCCGCTCGTGGCACTCGCGGTCATCCGGCCGTTGAGAAACTCGCCCAGCCACTGCCAGCGGCTGCTGCCATGGCTGTCGGTTTCGCTCCAATAGTCGGCCAGCGCCGCCTGGAAATACAGGTGAATCGATTCGGGCAGGTCATCAATGATGCTTGCGATTGCCTGCATGTCGATCAGCGTCGGGGCATCAGGCTTGAGGATCGTGGGGATCTGTTGCGTCAGATAGTACGCCAGTTCGCGTTTGGGCCGCAGGTCGAGCAACTGCGGGTTGAGCACATGGGTGATGGCGACTTCCATCAGCGGTCGGTAGGTGTACACACCCTCCGGGTGTGGAATAGCCAGCTTAAGCGTGGACAGGTCCAGTTTGAGTGTCGGATAGCGTTCCAGGATGCGGCTGCGCAGCGCATTGAACACCACGGAATACAAGGCCGGGCGCGTAGCGAAATGCGCATGGATGGCCTGGGCGGGTAGCTGGCTCAGGGCCGTGGAGGAACTCGGGGTGGGCATGATGAAATCCTTTTGCCTGTTTGATGGGGAAGCAACAGGAAATCGGATTTGGTCGCGGTGAAGGCGTTACAGGAGTACCACCGACGCGCTGTACCACCCTAGGCGAGCGGCACATCCTGGCATACACCAGTCATCTACCGCTCGGACGCCAATAGCCACCAGCTGGACTATGAAGCGCTCGGGCGGTTCGAGTCGAAAAGCTTATGGCCCGCAAACAGAAATTGATGGAGGTATGCCGCACGGCGCATCAGCGTCTGGCAGGCAGTCAGCCGGGGGGCTGGTGCAATGTCCGCTTTCACCTCAACCGGTCGGTCATCACGTCCCTGAGATGACCATTACCTGGGTCGAATGGTATGCCCGCTGATTGACCTCAGTTGTCATACCCCAGGTTCGGCGCCAGCCAGCGCTCCGTCACGCTGAGGTCCTGGCCTTTGCGTGCGGTGTAGCTGGCGACCTGGTCTTTGTCGATCTTGCCCACGGCAAAGTATTGCGCCTGCGGGTGGGCGAAGTACCAGCCGCTGACGGCCGCCGCCGGGAACATGGCGTAGTGCTCGGTAAGGAATACACCACTGCGCCCGGCGTGCATTTCCTGGGCCTCGGGGTCCAACAGTTGGAACAGTTGGGCTTTCTCGGTGTGGTCCGGGCATGCCGGGTAGCCGGGGGCAGGGCGGATACCGGTGTATTGCTCTTTGATCAGTGCCTCGTTATCGAGCTGTTCGTCCCGGGCGTAACCCCAGTGTTCTTTACGCACTTGCTGGTGCAGCCATTCGGCGCAGGCCTCGGCCAGGCGATCGGCCAGGGCTTTGACCATGATCGAGTTGTAGTCGTCGCCAGCGTCCTGATAGGCCTTGGCGACTTCTTCGGCGCCGATGCCTGCGGTGGTGATAAAACCACCGATGTAGTCGGTCACGCCGCTGTCTTTAGGCGCGACGAAGTCGGCCAGGGAGAAGTTCGGCTTGCCGTCGGTCTTGATGATCTGCTGGCGCAGGTGGTGCAGCCTGGCAATCGGCTGGCCATCGTCGCCATACACCTCCAAGTCATCGTCCTGCACCTGGTTGGTCGGCCAGAAACCGAATACGGCGCGGGCGCTGATGAGCTTTTCGTCGATCAGCTTGTTGAGCATTTCCTGGGCATCGGCATACAGCGCAGTAGCGGCTTCACCGACCACTTCGTCTTCGAGGATGCGCGGGAATTTGCCGGCCAGGTCCCAGGAGATAAAGAACGGCGTCCAGTCGATGTATTCGGCCAGCACCTTGAGGTCGATATTGTCCAGCACCCTGGAGCCGGTGAAGGTCGGTTTGACCGGCGTGTAGCTGCTCCAGTCGAACTGCGGCTTCTTGGCGATGGCGGCCGGATAGCTCAGGCGCTCGGTGCGCGCGCTGCGGTTGGCAGTACGTTCGCGCACGTCGATGTATTCCAGGCGGGTCTTTTCGACAAAACCGGCCTTCAGCTCCTTGGACAGCAACTGCGTGGCCACACCCACGGCGCGCGAGGCGTCGGTGACGTAGATCACCGCATCGTTGCTGTACTTGGGCTCGATTTTCACCGCCGTGTGCGCCTTGGAAGTGGTGGCGCCGCCGATCATCAAGGGCAGGTGGAAGTCCTGGCGCTGCATCTCACGGGCCACATGCACCATTTCATCCAGCGACGGCGTGATCAGGCCGGACAGGCCGATGATGTCGCACTTCTGCTCCTTGGCCACCTGCAGGATCTTCTCCGCCGGCACCATCACACCCAGGTCCACGATGTCATAGCCGTTGCAACCGAGCACCACGCCGACGATGTTCTTGCCGATGTCATGCACGTCGCCCTTGACCGTGGCCATCAGGATCTTGCCCTTGGCCTCCGGCTTGTCGCCTTTTTCCAGCTCGATAAACGGAATCAAGTGCGCCACGGCCTGCTTCATCACCCGGGCTGATTTAACCACTTGAGGCAGGAACATCTTGCCGGCGCCAAACAGGTCGCCGACGATGTTCATGCCGGACATCAACGGGCCTTCGATCACTTCGATCGGGCGTGCGAACGACTGGCGCGATTCTTCGGTGTCTTCGACGATATGCGTGGTGATGCCCTTGACCAGCGCGTGTTCCAGGCGCTTGTTGACGTCCCAGCCGCGCCATTCCTCGGTCTCGGCTTCCTTGACGCTGCCGTCGCCCTTGTACTTGTCGGCAATCGCCAGCAGGGCGTCGGTGCCTTCCGGCGTGCGGTTAAGCACCACGTCTTCCACCGCGTCACGCAGCTCGGCCGGGATCTGGTCGTAGATCTCCAGCTGGCCGGCGTTGACGATGCCCATGGTCAGGCCGTTGCGAATCGCATACAGCAGGAACACCGAGTGGATCGCCTCACGCACCGGGTTGTTGCCCCGGAACGAGAACGACACGTTGGACACGCCGCCGGAGGTCAGTGCATACGGCAGCTCGTCACGGATGTAGGCACAGGCGTTGATGAAATCGACGGCGTAGTTGTTGTGTTCTTCGATACCGGTAGCGACCGCGAAGATGTTCGGGTCGAAAATGATGTCTTCCGGCGGAAAGCCGACTTCATTCACCAGAATGTCGTAGGAACGTTTGCAGATCTCTTTTTTGCGCGCTTCGGTGTCGGCCTGGCCGGCTTCGTCGAAGGCCATCACCACCACCGCTGCGCCATACCGCTTGCACAGCTTGGCGTGGTGGATGAACTGCTCGACGCCTTCTTTCATGCTGATCGAGTTGACGATGCCCTTGCCCTGGATGCACTTGAGGCCGGCTTCGATCACGTCCCACTTGGAGGAGTCGATCATGATCGGCACACGGGAGATGTCCGGCTCGCCGGCAATCAGGTTGAGGAAGGTCACCATGGCCTTCTTCGAATCGAGCATGCCCTCGTCCATGTTGATGTCGATCACCTGCGCGCCGGCTTCCACCTGTTGCAAGGCGACTTCCAGGGCTTCGGTGTAGTTGTCTTCACGGATCAGCCGGGCGAACTTGGCGGAACCGGTGATGTTGGTACGCTCGCCGACGTTGACGAACAACGAGCTGCGATCAATGGTGAACGGCTCCAGGCCCGACAGGCGGCAGGCCTTGGGAATATCCGGGATGACACGTGGCGCATAACCGGCCACCGCCTTGGCGATGGCCTCAATGTGGCCCGGCGTGGTGCCGCAGCAGCCGCCGACAATGTTGAGGAAACCGCTCTGGGCGAATTCTTCGATGACTTTTGCGGTTTGCGACGGCAGTTCGTCGTACTCGCCGAACTCGTTGGGCAGGCCGGCGTTCGGGTGCGCCGACACATGGGTGTTGGCCTTGTTCGACAGCTCTTCCAGGTACGGGCGCAGTTCGCTGGCGCCCAGGGCGCAGTTGAGGCCGACCGAAATCGGCTTGGCGTGCGCCACCGAGTTCCAGAACGCTTCGGTGGTCTGGCCCGACAGGGTACGGCCGGAGGCGTCGGTGATGGTGCCGGAAATCATGATCGGCAGTTCGACATTCAATTCCTCGAACACGCCTTGCACGGCGAAGATCGCGGCCTTGGCGTTGAGCGTGTCGAAGATGGTCTCGATCAGGATCAGGTCGGCGCCGCCTTCGATCAGGCCTTTGGTGGCCTCGGTGTAGTTTTCCACCAGTTCATCGAAGGTCACGTTGCGGTAGCCGGGGTTGTTCACATCCGGCGACAGCGAGCAGGTGCGGCTGGTCGGGCCAAGCACGCCGGCGACAAAACGCGGCTTGGCCGGGTTCTCCAGGGTCTTGGCATCGGCGATCTTGCGCGCCAGGCGTGCGCCTTCTACGTTCAGTTCATAGGCCAGTTCTTCCATGCCGTAGTCGGCCATGGAAATACGCGTGGCGTTGAAGGTGTTGGTTTCCAGAATGTCGGCGCCGGCATCCAGGTAAGCCTTTTCGATACCGCCAATTACGTCCGGGCGGGTAAGTACCAGCAGGTCGTTGTTGCCCTTGACGTCACTCGGCCAGTCGGCGAAGCGTTTGCCGCGATAATCCTGCTCTTCGAGCTTGTAGCTCTGGATCATCGTGCCCATACCGCCGTCGAGGATCAGGATTCGGTCCTTGAGGGCTTGATGAAGGGCTTGCAGACGAACGCTACGGTCGGACATGGGGCTACTCTGGTCAGGCATTTCGGAGGGCGTGAATCATAACAAACCTGTGCCGATTTAGAGCATGTCCTGGTTTTGCATGAATATCGTTCATGTTGGTGCGGGTCTTGGCCCGGTAGAATTGCCGGCACTTATAGCGCACGCATTGAATCGGGACCGGATACATGTCACTTCGTCTACTCACCAGCGCCGTCCTGGCACTGGTCGCCTGCGTTGCACAGGCCAACGGACCCGCACCGGCGATTTCCTATACCCGCGACATTCAGCCGATCTTCACCGAAAAGTGCGTGGCCTGCCATGCCTGCTACGACTCCGCGTGCCAATTAAACCTGGGCAGCGCCGAGGGTGCGTCCCGTGGCGCGAGCAAAACCCCTGTGTATGACGGCGAGCGCAGCCAGGCCACGCCGACCACGCGTTTGTTCTACGACGCATTCGGCAAACAGGCCTGGCAACAAAAAGGCTTCTATTCGGTACTCGACGCCCAAGGCAGCCAGGCCGCATTGATGGCGCGCATGCTGGAGCTGGGGCATAACGCGCCGCTGCAACCCAATGCCAAGTTGCCCGATGAGATTGTGTTGGGCCTCAACCGCCAAAACATGTGCGCCATGCCCGGCGAGTTCAATGCCTACGCTGGCAGCCATCCCAAGGAAGGCATGCCGCTGGCGGTCACCGGTTTGACCGGCCAGCAATACCAAACCTTGCAGCGCTGGCTCGCCTCCGGTGCGCCGATTGACGAGCAAGGCCTGGCGCCAAGTGCCAGGGAAGCCCTGCAAGTACAGCAGTGGGAAAACCTGTTCAACCAGCCTGGCGCCCGTGAAAGCCTGGTGGCGCGCTGGCTGTACGAGCATTTGTACCTGGCGCATATTTATTTCGAAAACGGTGAGCCGGGGCATTTCTTCCAATGGGTGCGTTCGCGCACGCCAAGTGGCCAGCCCATCGACCTGATCGCCACCCGTCGACCCAACGATGACCCGGGCACCCAGGTGTATTACCGCCTGTGGCCGGTGCAGGGCGTGATCGTGCATAAAACCCACATCACTTACCCGTTCAGCGCGGCGAAAATGGCGCGGATCAAAGACCTGTTCTATTCCGGCGACTGGCAGGTGAGTGCCTTGCCGGGCTATGGCCCCGGTCGTCGTGCCAACCCGTTCGAAACCTTTGAAGCCATCCCGGCCAAGGCGCGCTACCAGTTCATGCTCGATAACGCCGAGTATTTTGTACGCACCTTCATTCGCGGGCCGGTCTGTCGTGGTCAGATCGCCACGGACGTGATTCGCGATAACTTCTGGACCCTGTTCCAGGACCCGGACCACGACCTGTACATCACCGATGCACGCTATCGCGGCCAGGCTACTCCGCTGCTGGCGATGCCGGGGCAGAACGATGACGTGGGCAGTGTGCTGAGCCTGTGGCTGGCCTATCGCGACAAGCGCAACCAATACGAAGCCTTGCGCCGTGACAGCTACGCGGACGTGCCGCCGCCGAGCTGGTCGACCTTGTGGGCGGGTAATGACAACGCCTTGCTGACGATTTTCCGGCATTTCGACAGTGCTTCGGTGACCAAAGGCTTGATTGGCGAAGTACCGCAGACGATGTGGTTGTTCGACTATCCGCTGCTGGAGCGCACCTATTACCAGTTGGCGGTGAATTTCGATGTGTTCGGCAATGTGTCGCACCAGGCCCAGACCCGGCTGTATTTCGACCTGATCCGCAACGGCGCCGAGCAGAACTTCCTGCGCCTGATGCCGGCCGATACCCGCGATGACTTTATGGATGATTGGTACCAGAACAGCGGCAAGCTCAAGCTGTGGCTGGACTACGAGGCGATTGACGACGACAAGCCAAGCGGCTTGCATCTGGATGAAAAAGACCCGAAACGTGACTTTGCCAACCAGTTATTGACGCGTTACGGCGATTTGAATGCCAGCCCGGATCCGATCAACCGTTGCACAGGTGCTTATTGCTCGCGCGATGGCATCGACCCGGCGTTGCAGGACGCGGAGCAGGCATTAAGCCGGCTGACATCACGCCCGGCGGCGGGGCTCAAGGTGATTGATCAGTTGCCTGAGGCGACCATGCTGCGTATCGAGACCGCCAGCGGCAAGCGCGTGGTTTACAGCCTGCTGCGTAACCGCGCGCACAGTAATGTGGCGTTCCTGCTGGGCGAGGCTTATCGCTATCAGCCGGGGTTGGATACGGTGACGATCTATCCGGGTGTGCTTAGCAGTTATCCGAACTTCATCTTCAACGTCCCGGCGCAGGAAGTGCCGGCGTTTGTGGCGGCTATGGAAAACGCCAAGGATGCCAAGCGGTTCGAGAAAATTGTTGATCGGTGGGGTGTGCGGCGCAGTCATCCGCTGTTCTGGCAATACTTTCACGACCTGTCGCAGTACATCCGCGAGACTGCGCCGTTGGAAGACGGGGTGCTGGATATGAATCGGTATGAGAATCTCTGATGAGTTGGTTGGGCCTTTTCCGACAAAATTACTCGGACTTTGTACCTGCGTAATATTTTGGCGTAAACTGCCGGCAAGCCTGTGAGGAGTTTCCATGACTGCCATAACCATTACCGACGCCGCCCACGATTACCTGGCTGACCTGCTGTCCAAGCAGAACACCCCAGGCATCGGCATCCGCGTCTTTATCACCCAGCCCGGCACCCAGTACGCCGAGACTTGCATCGCCTACTGCAAGCCCGGGGAAGAGAAACCTGAAGACACCGCCCTGGGGCTCAAAAGCTTCACTGCGTACATCGACAACTTCAGCGAAGCCTTCCTCGATGACGCCGTGGTCGACTACGCCACCGATCGCATGGGCGGCCAGTTGACCATCAAGGCGCCCAACGCCAAGGTACCGAACGTCAACGCCGACAGCCCGGTCAACGAGCGCATCAACTACTACCTGCAAACCGAGATCAACCCTGGGCTGGCCAGCCACGGCGGTCAGGTCAGCTTGATCGATGTGGTCGAAGACGGTATTGCCGTGCTCAAGTTCGGCGGCGGCTGCCAAGGCTGCGGCCAGGCCGACGTGACCTTGCGTGAAGGCATCGAGCGCACCTTGCTCGAACGTATCCCGGAGCTCAAGGGTGTGCGTGACGTGACCGACCACACGCAGAAAGAAAACGCCTACTACTGAGTAAGGTGTTCACTGCGAATAAAAAAACGGCGCCCCGTGAGCGCCGTTTTTTATGCTTAAAATTCAGTGCGTTACGCAGTCTACTTAACAAAGTAGATCAGCTGTGGGAGCTGGCTTGCCTGCGATGACGGCCTATCAGCCAACAAGTCCAGTGGCAGACACACCGCTATCGCAGGCAAGCCAGCTCCCACACTTCAGGGGCGATATAGGTGCGCATGCCCCGCCCGATACAGCGACGATTCGCTGAAACCATCACTGGCCAGCACCCGACCCACCACAATCAACGCCGTACGCCGAAACCCTTTGGCCGCTACTTTCTCGGCAATATCCGCCAACGTGCCCAGCACCCAATCCTGATCCGGCCACGTTGCGCGGTGTACCACGGCAATCGGGCAGTCCGCGCCGTAGTGCGGCAGCAGTTCGGCGACGATTTTCTCCAGGTGGTTGACCCCCAGGTGAATCGCCATCGTTGTGCCATGCTGCGCCAAGCTGTCGAATACCTCACCCGCCGGCATGCTGGTTTTATCGGCATAACGGGTCAGGATCACACTCTGGGCGATGTCCGGCAGGGTCAGCTCTGTTTCCAGCAACGCGGCGCAAGCCGACACTGCAGTCACCCCAGGGATGATCTGGAACGGTATGCCCAACTCACGCAAATAACGGATTTGCTCGCCAATCGCGCCATACAGGCTCGGGTCGCCGGAGTGAACGCGGGCCACATCCTGGCCGTTGGCGTGGGCTGCCTTGATCAGCTCAATGATCTGTTCCAGGTGCAATTCGGCGCTGTTGACCACCTGTTCAGCCTGATGACCTTGCAATACCGCCGCCGGCACCAGGGAGCCGGCATAGATGATCACCGGGCAGCTGCGGATCAGCCGCTGGCCCTTGACGGTGATCAATTCCGGGTCGCCGGGGCCTGCGCCGATAAAGTAGACGGTCATGGGAATTCCTGTTGAAAAACGGGCGAGCATGAAAGTTGCTCATGATCGAGGAGGGCAATTATCGGGATTTTAGTCGGCGCACGCCAATGCAAAGGTGGCCTGGGCGGTTTTTTTGCGCGTGATCAACAGGCGGGCAGGGCGCTGGGAGAGCTGTTCAGCCAGGGCCAGGGCGGCGCTTTCGGCGATGCCATAGCAACCTGTATGCGCAAAAGCGACGGCTGACTTGTGGCTCAAGCGCTGTTCATAACCGGCCAATTGTGCAGCACTGAAACACTGCAAGGGCAGCTCCAGCAGTCGGGCCAGGGCCAGCAGGCCGGGTTCAGCCTGTTTGCGATCAATGCTCGCCAACGCGGTGATGCGTTGGCGTTCAATGCCGCCGTCGGCGAGGGCTGCGTCAAACAGGCCGAGCAGGGTGTGAACATCACAGCCGCGCTGGCAGCCCAGGCCGACCACCAGTGTCATGCCGAGTATTGACTGTCGCGGTTGCGGCGAAACAGCCATGCGCTGATCCAGCCCAAGGCCAGCCAGAAGGCCACGTTAGTCAGGTGCGAGGCGATTTTGAACTGTGCTTCCAGGGCTTCGGGTGCCAGCATCGAATGCACTTGCGGTTGCGGCGCGCCGATCACGTGGGGCACGACCAGGATCGCCACGCCCAACACCTTGAGCAGCCAGCTACGACCAAACACCAGCAGTGCGATACCGGCGGCGGTGGAGGCCGCGGTGCCGATCCACCAGATCTGCCGTTGCGCCAGGTCGGCGGCAGCCGTGCCCGGCAACTCCGGCGGCAGCCCCAGGGTGGGCGCCAGTACAAACGTCGCGTAACCGGCCAAGCCCCAGAGCAACCCTTGAGCCGTGCGGGTCGGCGCGCGCAAGGTGTAGAGACCGGCCAGCATCAGCGCGAAACCGACCGCTACCACCAGGTTGCCGCCAGTGGTCGACAACACACGCTGCCAGCCATTTTCCGGCTCCCAGGCTTCGGCGTCGTGGGTGTGGGCTGCGGCGCCAGCGGCGTGTTCGTGCGCCACTTCGGCGGCCGGGGCATTTTCAAAGGTTTCCGCCTGCAGAATCAGCGGGGCGACCCAAAAGCTTTGCAGCAGGGTCAGCAACAGGGCGGCCAGCAGGCCAGTGAAACCTGCGGTTTGGGCAATACGCTTGATCATGTCGGCAGGCCTCAGTGGCACGGGAACGCGGCGCTGTGGCGGGTATCGTGGGCGGCGTTGTGCACCGCTTCGATATGCGAGAAACCGGCGAAGTACACCAGGCACGCGCCGAGGATCGACGCGCCGATGGCGGCGCCCAGGCGCTGGCTCAAGGTAGTGGTGCTGCTGGCGGTGTGCGAAGTGCTGCTGATGATCGACATGGCGCGTCCCTTCAGGGGTTCAGGGTGACGCAGGCGCATGAAAACCCCGCGAGGCAGGCACGCAGGGTTCCGAACAGCGCCCGCCCACCGCGGGTTTGTTATCTGATTTTTTCGGGCCGGTCTCCGGGCTTGCGAGGGGCGCTCTTGGGAAAAGAGGTGGGCCGTATCAAGCATCTCCTTCCCATGCACAGGCACAGTGGATTTGATGCTTCGCTCGCTTACCGTTGCGGGGGCAGCACCGGACTCGTCATCACGCTATGACTCACCGGTTTCCCGTTTCACCCTGTGAAGGGCACCCGAAACAAGATGTGTAGGAGAGCATGGGCGGGCGACGGTAGTCAAATCGCGCGAGCCCCTGTAGCCTTGCACCTTCGAGGTTCTTCGGCCCACGCCGAAGCTAAGAAGGGAACGCGGTCCAAGCCGCGGCTGCCCCCGCAACTGTGAAGGGTTCAACTGCCTGCCACGCCACTGCCATAACGGCGGGAAGGCGCAGCCAGCGCGGGTCGTAAGACCTGCAAGCCCCAAGCCAGGAGACCTGCCTCGCAACCGATTTTCTACTTAACCGGGCGGGGTGATCCGGTGACGAAATCCGCTGCTGCGCGCCGTCGCAGGGTCTATCGTCCCGTCTGCCCGCCCCCAAGGGCATCCGATGAAAACACTGGCCAAACTCCCCGTCACCATCGTTACCGGCTTCCTCGGTTCGGGTAAAACCACCTTGCTGCGCCATATGCTCGACAACGCTCAAGGCCGTCGCATCGCCGTGATCGTCAACGAATTCGGCGAACTGGGCATCGACGGTGAAATCCTCAAGCAGTGCTCCATCGGTTGCACCGAAGAAGAAGCCAACGGCCGCGTTTACGAATTGGCCAACGGCTGCCTGTGCTGCACCGTGCAGGAAGAGTTCTTCCCGGTGATGCGCGAGCTGGTGGCACGTCGCGGCGACCTCGACCATATCCTTATCGAAACCTCGGGCCTGGCCCTGCCAAAACCGCTGGTGCAAGCCTTCCAGTGGCCGGAGATTCGCAGCGCCTGCACGGTTGACGCGGTAATCACCGTGGTCGACAGCCCGGCCGTGGCTGCCGGCACCTTCGCCGCCTTCCCGGACCAGGTTGACGCCCAGCGCAAACTCGACCCGAACCTGGACCACGAATCGCCGCTGCACGAGCTGTTTGCCGACCAGTTGGCCAGCGCCGACCTGGTGATCCTCAACAAATCCGACCTGATCAGCGCCGAAGACCTGGCCCGCGTGCGCCTGGAAGTCGCCGAAGAACTGCCGCCGGCCGTAAAAATCATCGAAGCCAGCAGCGGTCGCCTGCCATTGGACGTGCTGATCGGCCTGGGCGCGGGTTCCGAAGAACACATCGACGGCCGCCACAGCCATCACGATCATCACCATGAAGGTGAAGACGATCACGACCACGATGCGTTCGACTCCATCTCCATCGACCTGCCGCAAGCGGACGAAGCGCTGCTGCTCGACGCCCTGACCCAGTTGGTGGTGCAACACGGCATCCTGCGCGTCAAAGGCTTCGCGGCGATCCCGAACAAGCCGATGCGCCTGCTGATCCAGGGTGTGGGCACGCGTTTTGACAAACATTTCGACCGTGCCTGGGGCGCCGACGAAGCGCGCATCACGCGCCTGGTGCTGATCGGCCAGGAGCTGGATGCGGCGGGCCTCGAAGCGCAGCTGCGCGCAGCGCTCAGCGTTTAACCCATGCACCTGCTCAGGACTCAGCCGGGTGGTTTTGTTTCGGACGACAATATTGCCGACCTAGGGCAAACCCCTGCCGAGCTGGTGATCCTGTGCAGCGGTGATTCCAGCCTTGCACTGTTGGCCGAGGCCGGCCAGCAGTTACCCGTCGACTACCCCAGCTTTCGCCTGGCCAACCCCATGCAGGTGCAAAACCACGCCTCGGTCGACCTCTACGTCGACGAGGTGCTGCGCCACGCCAAGGTCATCCTGATTTCGCTGCACGGTGGCATCGGTTATTGGCGCTACGGCATCGAGCGCCTGGTGGAGTTGGCCGAGCGCGGCGTGCAGTTGATTCTGGTGCCGGGCGATGATCGCCCCGACCCGGAACTCAGCGGCTTAAGCACCGTTGGCATGGCTGAGCGCGACCGCCTCTGGCACTTCTTGCGCCAGGGCGGTTTGGGCAATGCGCTGGATTTCTACCGTTGCCTGGCCAGCAGCCACCTGGGCCGCGACTACGCCTGGGACGAGCCGCAAACCCTGGCGCGCACGGCGATTTATCACCCGCATAAACCCCACCCACGGCTGAACGACTGGCAGGCCGATTGGCACGCCGACTGGCCGGTGGCGGCGGTGTTGTTCTACCGCTCGCACTTGCAGGCGGCCAATACCGGTTTTATCGATGTGTTCTGCCAACGCTTGCAGGCGGCGGGTCTTAACCCGCTGCCGATGGCGGTGGCCAGTTTGAAAGAACCCGGCTGCCTGACGGTGGTCGAGGACTTGCTGGATGCAGTGCAGGCGGCGGTGATTTTGAACACCACCGGTTTTGCCCAATCCAGCCCGGAAGCCCCGCACCTGCGGCCATTCCGCCGCAATATCCCGGTGATCCAGGCGATCTGCGCCCAGGACAACCAGCCCGGCTGGGAGGCCAGTGAACAAGGCCTTGGCCCGCGTGACCTGGCCATGCACATCGCCTTGCCGGAGCTGGACGGGCGCATTATCAGCCGGCCCATCAGCTTTAAAGATTTAGCCTGGCGCAGCGAGCGCAGCCAATCCGACGTGGTGTGCTACCGCGCAGCGCCGGAACGCATGGATTTTGTCGCTGAACTGGCGCGGCGCTGGGTCGAACTGGCGCGAGTACCCAATGCCGACAAACGCATTGCGCTGATCCTGGCCAATTACCCGACCCGCGACGGCCGCATCGGCAATGGCGTGGGCCTGGATACGCCGGCAGCGGCGCTGAATATCCTGCGTGCGCTGCAAGCCGAAGGTTACCCGGTGCCGAGTGAGTTGCCCGCCAGCGGCACTGCCTTGATCCATGAATTGCTCGGCGGCGTCACCAACGACCTCGACAGCCTCGACCTGCGCCCGTGCCATCAAAGCCTGAGCCTGGACGCCTACGAGGCGATGTTCCAGCGCTTGCCCGAAGCCAATCGCCAGGCCGTGTTGGAGCGCTGGGGCGCGCCGCACAACGACCCAATGTGCCGCGACGGGCGCATGATGATCGCCGGCCTGCGCCTGGGCCTGACCTTCGTCGGCATTCAGCCGGCACGCGGTTATCAGGTGGACCACAGCGCGGTGTACCACGACCCCGACCTGGTGCCGCCCCACGGCTACCTGGCGTTCTACTTCTGGTTGCGCCACACCTACGGCGCCCATGGCGTGATCCATGTGGGCAAGCATGGCAACCTTGAATGGCTGCCGGGCAAGGGTGTCGGGCTGTCGCAACATTGCTGGCCGGATGCGCTGCTCGGGCCATTGCCGAATATCTACCCGTTTATCGTCAATGACCCAGGCGAGGGCGCCCAGGCCAAGCGCCGCACCCAGGCGGTGATCATCGACCACCTGATGCCGCCGCTGACCCGCGCCGAAACCTATGGCCCGCTGCGTAACCTGGAGCTGTTGGCAGACGAATATTACGAAGCGCAGTTACTTGACCCACGCCGTGCCCTCGAGCTGCAAAAAGACATTCTCAAGCTGGTGCGCGAAACCCGAATCGACCAGGAACTTGAGCTGGATAACGACGCCGACGCGGCGGTCTGGCTGCCGCGCCTGGACACCTACCTGTGCGACTTGAAGGAGTCGCAGATCCGCGACGGCCTGCATATCTTTGGCGAGTCGCCCGAAGGCCGCCTGCGCATCGACACCTTGCTGGCCTTGCTGCGCATTCCCCGTGGCGATGGCCGTGGCCCGCAATCGAGCCTGCTGCGGGTGTTGGCCAAAGCCTTCGACCTGGGTTTCGACCCGCTCGATTGTGCCCTGTCCGAGCCCTGGACCGGGCGCCGTCCCGAGGTGTTACAGAAGATCGACGCGCAGCTGTGGCGTACCGCCGGTGACACCCGCGAACGTCTGGAACTGTATGCCGCGCGACTGATCGAGCAGGCACTGGAAGGGCCGCTCGAACAGCTCGAAGAACCCGGTTGGGAGGACGTGAAGTCGGTCATCGAAGGCCTGCGTATTGTTGTCGCGCCGCGCCTGGACGCCTGCGGCCCCGCCGAAATGCGCGGCCTGCTGGATGCCCTGAGTGGCCGTTTCGTACCTGCTGGCCCCAGCGGTGCGCCAAGTCGCGGGCGCCTCGACGTGCTGCCTACCGGGCGTAATTTCTTCAGCGTGGATGTGCGCAACCTGCCCACTACCACGGCCTGGCGCATCGGCTTTCAATCCGCCAACCTGATCCTTGAGCGGCACTTGCAAGACCACGGCGACCATCTGCGCCAGCTCGGTCTCTCTGTATGGGGCACCGCCACCATGCGCACTGGCGGCGACGATATCGCCCAGGCCATGGCGCTGATGGGCGTGCGCCCGGTATGGGCCACCGGCAGCCAGCGTGTGGATGACTTTGAAATCCTGCCGATCAGCTTGTTGGATCGCCCACGGGTGGATGTGACGCTACGCGTGTCCGGGTTCTTCCGCGATGCGTTCGCCAACCTGATCCGCCTGTTCGATGCGGCGGTGCAGGCGGTGGCGGCGCTGGATGAGCCAGACGACATGAACCCGCTGGCGGCCAAGGTGCGCAGTGAGCGTGAAGCGTTGCTCGAGTCGGGCCTGGATGAAGCGGCCGCGGCAAAGCAGGCCGGCTGGCGCATCTTTGGCGCTAAACCCGGTGCCTATGGCGCGGGTGTGCAGGGCGCGATTGACGGTCGCCTGTGGCAAAGCCGCGAAGACCTGGCCGAGGTCTACCTGAACTGGGGCGGCTACGCCTATGGGGGTGCCGACGAAGGCACCGCCGCCCGCGACCAATTCGCCCAGCGCCTGAGCCAGGTACAGGCGGTGTTGCACAACCAGGACAACCGCGAACACGACCTGCTCGATTCCAACGATTACTACCAATTCCAGGGCGGCATGCTCGCCGCCGTGGAAACCCTGAGTGGCGACAAGGCCGCCAGCTACCATGGCGACCACAGCCAGCCGGACCTGCCGAAGATCCGCACCTTGAAGGAAGAGCTCAACCGGGTGATCCGCTCCCGTGCCGCCAACCCCAAGTGGATCGACGGGGTGAAACGCCACGGTTATAAAGGCGCATTCGAGATGGCGGCCACGGTGGACAATTTGTTCGCATTCGACGCCACCACTGCACTGATCGACGATCACCAATACGCCTTGCTTGCCGACGCTTACCTGCTCGACGCCGACACCCGCGCCTTTGTGCAGCAGCACAACCCGGCGGCATTGCGCGACATGACCGAACGCATGCTCGAAGCCCAGCAACGCGGCATGTGGCAGGAGCCGGGTGCGTATCGCGAGGCGTTGGAAAACCTGTTGCTGGACATAGAAGAAGACAGCTGATGACCGATATTCCCACACTGTGGCGAGCGGGCTTGCCCCGCGTTGGGCCGCGTAGCGGCCCCAATAAGGTCAACCTGGTTTTCCTGAAAGAACGCGGCGTTTGGATTTAGGGCTGCTTCGCAGCCCAACGCGGGGCAAGCCCGCTCGCCACAAGAAATAGCAGAATTTAAAGAGAGCAGGTATGACTGATATTCCCCATTTCCCGCTGTCCGCCGTGATCGGCGCCGATGAGCTGAAACTGGCGCTGTGCCTGACCGCCATCGACCCGAAAATCGGCGGTGTGCTGATCGAAGGCCCGCGCGGCATGGCCAAGTCGACCCTGGCGCGTGGCCTGGCGGATCTGTTGGCCAGCGGCCAGTTCGTCACCTTGCCGCTGGGCGCCACCGAAGAGCGCCTGGTCGGCACTCTGGACCTGGACGCCGCGCTGGGCGAGGGCCGGGCGCAGTTTTCCCCCGGCGTATTGGCCAAGGCCGATGGTGGTGTGTTGTATGTCGATGAAGTCAACTTGCTGCCCGATCACCTGGTCGACCTGCTGTTGGACGTGGCCGCCAGCGGCACCAACCTGATTGAGCGCGATGGCATCTCACATCGCCATTCGGCGCGTTTTGTGCTGATCGGCACCATGAACCCGGAGGAGGGCGAGTTGCGCCCGCAACTGCTCGACCGTTTCGGCTTTAATGTGGCGCTGAGCGGGCAGACTTTGCCGAGCGAGCGCGGGCAGATCATCCGGCGCCGCCTGGATTTCGACAGCAACCCGGCGGCGTTCTGCCGCCAATGGGCCGAACCGCAGGCGGCGTTGCGTGAGCGTTGCACCCAGGCGCGCCAGCGGCTCGACAGTATTGAACTGGACGACCAGGCCCTGGCGCAGATCACCGAGCGGTGCTTTGCCGCTGGCGTCGATGGCTTGCGCGCCGACCTGGTCTGGTTGCGTGGCGCGCGCGCCCATGCTGCCTGGCGCGGCGCGAGTGCCATCGCCGAGGAAGATATAGAAGCGGTGGCCGAGTTCGCCTTGCGTCATCGCCGCCAACCGCAAACGCCGTCGACAAGCCCGCCCGATCCAGGCCAGGCTGCAAAACCGTCTGACCCATCACCCGGCCAGGGCCAGTGGGGCGATATGCCCGCGCCCGCATTGCCCACGGGCGCCCGCCGGGAAGTACCCACCTGGCCAAAAAAGCCCTAGGCATTCGCCCTCGACCTGACGCGGGGGCGGATGCCCGGCCCAAGGCAGGGCGACTGGAACATGGCAGGCACGGCAAGGCACGCAGCGCCCAGCGTGGCGCGATCAATTGGCCGGGCACCTTGCTCGGTGGCCGGCCGCAGTGCCGTGAGGATCTGCTTTATCACCTGCGCAGCCGCGCGGCCCATGAGTTGTGGCTGGTGATTGTCGATGCCTC
Organism: Pseudomonas sp. PA-6-3C; assembly: GCF_021605825.1. Taxonomy (NCBI): domain Bacteria; kingdom Pseudomonadati; phylum Pseudomonadota; class Gammaproteobacteria; order Pseudomonadales; family Pseudomonadaceae; genus Pseudomonas; species Pseudomonas sp. PA-6-3C. The sequence continues at coordinate 24,867 of NZ_WKDV01000024.1, read as the reverse complement.
GGCGTCCACCCGCCGCCATGGCGCGCTGAGCGACGCCAAAGGCCTGCTCGCCCAGCTGTTTGACGACGCCTACCGGCAGCGCGCGCGCATGGCGTTATTGACCGCCAGCGGGCACTCGCCTAAATGGCAGGTGCAGGGGCTCAAGGCCGCCAAAGGCTTGAGTGGCTGGCTGGCGCAGCTGGGCGCCGGTGGCGGCACACCGTTGCTGGCGGCGTTGTCCGAAGCTGGCCAATGGCTGCACGCGCGCCGCCGGCGTTACCCGGCCGAGCAGCAGCGGCTGCTGGTGATTACCGATGGGCGGCTCAAGGCTATCGCTGGGTTGCCCGTGCTCGATTGTCCTGGGCTACTGGTGGATATCGAGCGCGGCCCGATCAGGCTGGGCCGCGCAAAACAGCTGGCGCTTGAGCTGCATCTGGACTATCGGCCTATCGATAGTTTGTAGGCTTGATAAAATTGAACGCTGCCTGATTCCCGCTTGTCCCCGCTTCCCATGTCACCCCCTGCCTGCCAAATCCCTTAATTTTCCAAGCCTGCCGGACGCCACTCCAGGCCCTCGGCTGTGCCCGCGATTTTTTCCCGGCGCCAGCACACCCGCTTCAAACGGCAGCTGAATACGGACGTTCTACTCAACCGTGACTTATCAGGCAGGTTACCCCATGCAGTTCAGTGAATTATTGGCAGCGATTTCCACCCATGCGATCCGTCTTCAATTGGAAGAAGGCGACCTGATTATTCTCGGCGATGACGAAGCCCTGGATGACGATCTGTGGGATCAACTGATCGCGCACAAACCTCAATTGCTTGCCTTCGTGGCTGAACACGGCGGTGACTGGCTAAGCCCGGCTTACCGCATTACCCCCGACATGCTGGCACTGGTCACGCTCGACCAGCCGGCCATCGACCGCATTGTCGCCGCCATCCCCGGTGGCGCGGCGAATGTGCAGGATATTTACCCGCTGGCGCCGCTGCAGGAAGGCATGCTGTACCACCACCTTTCGGCGCAGCAAGGTGACCCCTACGTGCTGCACGCGCAGTTTGTGTTCGACAGCCGCGCGCGCCTTGACGCGTTTGCCGAGGCGCTGCAATGGGTGATCGACCGCCACGATATCCTGCGCACGTCTATGGCCTGGGAGCGTCTGGACGAACCGCTGCAAGTGGTGTGGCGCAAGGCGACCCTGGCCTGCGAAGAAGCCCATTTTGTCGACGGCGACCGCCTGGCGCAGTTGCTCGCGCGCTATGACGCCCGCACCTATCGCATGGACCTGGGCCAGGCACCGTTACTGCGCCTGGTGTTTGCCAATGACCCGGCCAACCAGCGCGTGGTGGCGATGCTGTTGTTCCATCACACCATCCTCGACCACACCGCCCTGGATGTGGTGCGCCATGAGATCCAACTGTATCTGGCCGGAGAGCACGCCCAGGCGGCCGAGCCGGTGGCGTTTCGCAGCTATATCGCCCAGGTGCGCCACGGCGTCAGCGAACAGGCGCATGAGGCGTTCTTCCGCGACATGCTGGCGGATATCGATGCGCCGACTTTGCCCTTCGGCCTGCAGGATGTACAAGGCGACGGGCACGGCATCGATGAAGTGCGTGTGCCCGTCGACAGCAGCCTGAGCCGCCGCCTGCGTGGCCTGGCACGGCCACTGGGCGTCAGCGTGGCGAGCATCATGCACCTGGCCCTGGCGCGCGTGCTGGGCGTGGTGTCCGGGCGCGATGCCGTGGTGTTCGGCACGGTGATGCTTGGCCGCATGGGCGCCGGCGATGGCGGTGAACGCGCGCTGGGTATGTTTATCAACACCTTGCCGTTGCGCGTGGACGTGGGCGAGCAGGGCGTGCGCACCGCGGTCAAGGCCACCCACGAACGCCTCACCACCTTGCTCAATCACGAGCATGCGTCCCTGGCGTTGGCCCAGCGTTGCAGCGGTGTGGCGGCGCCGACGCCGCTGTTCAGTGCGATGCTCAACTACCGTCACAGTGCCGCCACCGACATGGCGGCGGTGATCGAGGTGGCCGAAGGCATCCAGGTTCTGGGCGCCGAAGAGCGCACCAACTACCCGCTGACAGTCAACGTCGACGACCTGGGTGAAGACTTTGCGCTGACGGTCATGGTTGATGCGTCCATCGGCGCGCAACGGGTCGCCGGTTACCTGCACACGGCCCTGCACAGCCTGGCCGAGGCCCTGGAGCAGCGACCGGATATGCCGCTCTGCGGCCTGAATATCCTGCCCGATACCGAACGTCACCATCTGCTGCACCGCCTCAATCAAAGCCCCGCGCACTACAGCGACACGGCCCTGATCCACGCGCAAGTCGAAGCCCACGCCGCCGCTCAACCCAATGCCATCGCCCTGCGTTTCGACACCCAGCGCATCACCTACCGCCAACTCAACGAACGTGCCAACCAGGTCGCCCACCGCCTGCTGGCCGAGGGCATTCGCCCTGATGATCGCGTGGCGATCTGCGTCGAGCGTGGCCCGGAGATGATTATTGGTCTGCTGGGTATCCTCAAGGCTGGCGCCGGTTATGTGCCCATCGACCCGGCTTACCCGCTGGAGCGCATCGCCTATACCCTGGCCGATAGCGCGCCCGTGGCCGTGTTGGTACAAGCCGACACGCAGCATCTGGTCGGTGATTTGACCCGCATCGACCTCAACAGCCTGCGTGCAGAATCCATCGTCAACCCGCGCGTTGCGCTCAGCCCGGCCCACCTGGCCTATGTGATCTACACCTCCGGCTCCACCGGGCTGCCCAAAGGCGTGATGATCGAACACCGCCACGTGGCGCGGCTGTTCACCGCCACCGAGCATTGGTTTGGCTTCAACGCCAATGATGTGTGGGCGCTGTTCCATTCCTTCGCGTTCGACTTCTCGGTCTGGGAGATCTGGGGCGCGCTGATGCACGGCGGCCAGTTGCTGATCGTGCCGCAACTGGTCAGCCGCTCGCCGGATGAGTGCTACGCGCTGATCTGTGACGCGGGTGTGAGCATCCTCAACCAGACGCCCAGCGCATTTCGCCAGTTGATCGCGGCCCAGAGCGCCCAGGCGCATTCACTGCGCCAGGTTATTTTCGGCGGCGAAGCCCTGGAACCGGGCATGCTCAAACCGTGGTACGCCCGCGCCATCAACGCTGGCACCCAATTGGTCAACATGTACGGCATCACCGAAACCACCGTGCACGTGACCTACCGCGCCCTGGAAGCGGCGGATGCGCAGTTGGTTGGCGTCAGCCCGATTGGTGTGCGCATTCCCGACCTGCAGCTGTATGTGCTGGATGCGCGTCGCGAGCCGTTGCCGATGGGTGTGGTCGGCGAGTTGTATGTCGGCGGCGCCGGTGTGGCGCGCGGTTACCTCAACCGTGACCAACTGAATGCCGAACGTTTCCTGGCCGACCCGGCCACCGGCCTGCGCATGTACAAGACCGGTGACCTCGGCCGCCTGCTGGCCGATGGCAGCGTCGAATACCTGGGCCGTAACGATGACCAGGTGAAGATCCGCGGCTTCCGCATTGAACTGGGCGAAATCGAAGCCACTCTGGCCAGCGCCAACGGCGTGCGTGACGCGGTGGTTATCGCCCGTGAAGACGAGCCCGGTGACAAACGCCTGGTGGCCTACGTGATCGCCGAGCGCGAACTCGGTGCCGCTGAACTGCGCGACCATCTGCTGCTGAGCCTGGCCGAATACATGGTGCCCAGCGCCTTCGTGCTGCTGGACCAATTCCCGCTGACCACCAACGGCAAGCTCGACCGCAAAGCCTTGCCCGCGCCGGATGCCGACGCCCTCGCGCGGCGAGACTACGCCGCCCCGCAAGGCGCTGTGGAAAGCACCATCGCCGGCATCTGGCAGTCGCTGTTGAAACTCGACAACGTCGGGCGCGACGACAACTTCTTCGAGCTGGGCGGCCACTCGCTGCTGGCGGTCAAGCTGATCGAACGCATGCGCCAGGTGGAGTTGAGCTGCGACGTGCGCGTGCTGTTCGGCCAACCCACCTTGCGCGCACTCGCCGCGGCGGTGGGCGGGCAGCAGGAAGTCCAAGTGCCGGCCAATCGGATCACGGCGAGCAGCGCACACATCAGCCCCGACATGCTGCCGCTGGTGGCGCTGGACCAGGCCGCCATCGACCACATCCTCCAGCATGTGCCCGGTGGCATCGCCAACGTGCAAGACATCTACGGCCTGGCGCCGTTGCAGGCCGGCATTCTGTATCACCACCTGGCAACCACCGAGGGCGACCCCTACGTGTTGCAGGTACAGTTCAGTTTTGCTGACCAAGCGGCGGTGGACGCGTTTACCCGCGCCTTGCACTGTGTGATCGAGCGTAACGACATCCTGCGCACCGGCATTCTGTGGGAAGGCCTGGATGAGCCGGTGCAAGTGGTGTTGCGCCAGGCGCCGCTGCACGTCGAGCGCCTCGACGTGCCGGCCGATGATGCGCTGGCGCAGCTGCAACAGCGCTTTGACCCACGCCATTTCCGCCTCGACCTGAGCCGCGCGTCGCTGATGCATTTCGGTTATGCGCAACAACAGGATGGCTTTGCAGGCATCCTGCTGCTGCACCATATCCTGCTCGACCACACCGCCCTGCAGGTGTTGGTGGAGGAGATGAGCGCCAGCCTGGCCGGCCACAGCACGCAACTGCCGCCGGCGGTGCAATACCGCAATTACGTGGCCCAGGCGCGTTTGGGCGTGACCCAGGCGCAACACGAAGCCTTCTTCAGCGACATGCTGGGTGATATTGACGAGCCCACGCTGGCGTTCGGTTTGCAGGATGTCAACGGCGACGGCAGCGGCATCGTCGAGGCGCATTTGCCGCTGGCCCCGGCGCTCAGCCAGGGCCTGCGCGAACAGGCGCGACAGCTGGGTGTCAGCAGCGCCAGCCTGGTGCACCTGGCCTGGGCGCAGGTGCTGGCCCAGGTTTCCGGCCAGCAGGATGTGGTGTTTGGCACCGTACTGCTGGGGCGCATGCAAGGCGGCGAGGGCGCCGACCGGGCGCTGGGCATGTTCATCAACACCTTGCCGCTGCGCGTCAGCCTGGGCGCCACCAGCGTGCAGGCCGGCGTGCGCGCCACCCATGCGCGCCTGGCGCAGTTGCTTGGGCACGAGCACGCTTCGCTGTCCCTGGCCCAGCGTTGCAGTGGTGTACCGGGTTCGTTGCCGCTGTTCAGTACCTTGCTCAACTTCCGTCACAGCGCCCCGGACGAGGCACCGGGAGACAGCCCGTTTGCCACCCACGGTATCGAGATTCTCAGTTCCCAGGAGCGCAGCAACTACCCGTTGGTGCTCAACGTCGATGACCTCGGCACCGGCTTTGCGCTGACCGTACAAGGCGTGGCCAGTCTGGATGTGCAGCGCGTGGGCGACTACATGCTCACCGCGCTCAGCCACCTGGTGACCGCGCTGCAACAAGCGCCGACCACCGCGTTGCAGGCGGTGTCGATTTTGCCGGCGGCCGAGCGTCACCAGCTGTTGGTCGAGTTCAACGCCACCGCGCGCCAATACCCGTCGCAGCTCACTGTGCACCAGCTGTTCGAAGCTCAGGCACTGGCGCGGCCCGAAGCCGTGGCGGCGGTGCAGGGGGCGTTGTCCTTGAGCTATCGTGACCTCAACCGCCGTGCCAACCGCCTGGCCCATCACCTGATCAACCAGGGCGTGCAACCGGGTGAGTGCGTGGCGATTGCGTTGCCACGCTCGCTGGATTTGCTGGTGAGCCAACTGGCGATCCTCAAGTGCGCAGCGGTGTATGTGCCGCTGGACATCAACGCGCCGCTCGAACGCCAGGCCTTTATGGTGCAGGACAGCGGAGCGCGGCATGTACTCCATACCCTGACCGACCTGAACCTGGATAGCCTGTCGCCGCGCAACCCGGAGCTTGCGCAGTCTTCGGACGAGGTGGCGTACATCATGTACACCTCCGGTTCCACTGGCGCGCCCAAAGGCGTGCAAGTGCCGCACCGCGCCGTCTCGCGGCTGGTACTCAACAACGGCTATGCCGATTTCAACGAGCGCGACCGCGTGGCCTTCGCCTCCAACCCGGCGTTCGACGCCAGCACCCTGGATGTGTGGGCGCCGTTGCTCAATGGCGGTTGCGTGGTGGTGGTCGAGCATGCGGTGCTGCTGTCCCAGGCCGCATTTGCCGAGCTGTTGCAGGAACAGGCCGTGAGCGTGCTGTGGATGACGGCAGGCTTGTTCCATCAATACGCCGACGCGTTGCTGCCGGTGCTGCGCCAGTTGCGCTACCTGATCGTCGGCGGCGATGTGCTTGACCCGCTGGTGATCGGCCGGGTGCTCAAGCACGGCAAGCCGCAACACCTGTTAAACGGCTACGGGCCGACCGAAGCCACCACCTTCTCGACCACGTTTGAAATCACCACGCCGGGCGCGGGCGCTGTGCCTATCGGCCGACCTATCGCAAATGCACAGGCCTATGTGCTGGATGCGCGCCAGCAGCCGCTGGCGTTGGGTGTGGTCGGCGAGCTGTACATCGGCGGTGCAGGCGTGGCCAAGGGGTACTTGAACCAGCCGCAACTGACGGCCGAAAAATTCATCCCCAACCCGTTCGGTGAAGGCCTGTTGTACCGCACCGGCGACCTTGCCAGCTGGCAGGCCGACGGTACCTTGCTGTACCAGGGGCGCAATGATTTGCAGGTGAAGATCCGTGGTTTCCGCATCGAGCCCGGCGAAATCGAGAGCTGCCTGGCGACCTTCCCAGACGTGCGCGATGTTGTGGTAGTGGCCCGCGAAGACGAGCCCGGCGACAAACGCCTGGTGGCGTACTACACCGCCTCGGCAGCGTTGCCAATCGAAGCCCTGCGCGGCCATCTGCAAGGCCAGCTACCGGATTACATGGTGCCGTCGGCTTATATGTGGCTTGAGCTGTTACCGCTTACCGCCAATGGCAAGCTGGACCGCAAAGGCCTGCCGGTGCCGGATCAAAGTGCGCTGCTCAGCCGTGGCTACGAAGCCCCGGAAGGTGAAGTGGAAACCGTGCTGGCGCAGATCTGGCAGGACGTGCTCAAGCTCGAACGCGTCGGGCGCCATGATCATTTCTTCGAGTTGGGCGGGCATTCGTTGCTGGCGGTCAGCCTGATCGAACGCATGCGCCAGGTCGGCCTGAGCGCGGACGTGCGCGTGCTGTTCAGCCAGCCGAGCCTGGCGGCACTCGCGGCGGCAGTCGGCAGTGGGCGTGAAATTGTGGTGCCGGCCAATGGCATTGTGCCGGGCTGCACACAGATCACGCCGTCGATGCTGACCCTGGTGCAGCTTGATCAACCGGCAATCGAGCGCATCGTCGCCAACGTGCCCGGTGGTGCGGCCAATGTGCAGGATATCTACCCGCTGGCGCCGTTGCAGGAAGGCATTCTTTATCACCATATCAGCGCCGAACAGGGCGACCCGTACCTGCTGCAATCGCGCATGGCGTTCGATAGCCTGGAGCGTTTGCACGGATTTATGGGCGCGCTGCAACAGGTAGTAGCGCGTCACGACATCCTGCGCACCGGCGTGGTCTGGGAAGGGTTGGACAGCCCGGTGCAAGTGGTCTGGCGCGACGCGCAACTGAGTGTGCAGGAGGTGATCCTGGACCCGGCCGAGGGCGGCATCATCGAGCAATTGCACGCACGTTTCGATGCCCGTCACTACCGCCTGGACATTACCCAGGCGCCATTGCTGCGGATGGTTTACGCCCAGGACCCGGCGAATAACCGAGTCGCAGCGATCCTGCTGTTCCACCACCTGGCGCTGGACCATACGGCCATGGAAGTGGTGGGCCAGGAGATGCGCGCGTTTCTGTTCAACCAGGCGGACGCGCTGCCCGTGGCGGCGCCGTTTCGCAACTACGTGGCCCAGGCACGCCTGGGCGTGAGCGTGGCCGAGCATGAACAGTTCTTCGGCGCCATGCTCGCCGATGTGGACGAACCGACCTTGCCGTTTGGCGTGCAGGACGTGCAGGGTGATGGCCGTGATATCGAAGAGGCCGAGCAGCACCTGGACGCGGCGCTGGCCATGCGCGTGCGTGAGCAGGCGCGCCTGTTGGGCGTAAGTGCGGCGAGCCTGATGCACCTGGCCTGGGCGCAAGTGCTGGGCCTGGTGTCCGGGCGTGATGACGTGGTGTTTGGCACTGTATTGATGGGGCGCATGCAGGCAGGTGAGGGCGCCGATCGGGCGCTGGGCATGTTTATCAACACCTTGCCGCTGCGGGTGAATGTCGCGGCGGGCGCCGCCGTGGCGGTCAAGGCCACCCATTCGCGCTTGAGCGCCTTGCTCGGGCACGAACACGCGTCCCTGGCGCTGGCCCAGCGTTGCAGCGGCGTGCCGACCAGCGTGCCGCTGTTCAGCGCCTTGCTCAATTTCCGCCACAGCCGCCCCGACGAAATGGCCCGCGATGGCCACGGCATCTGGGAAGGCGTGCAACTGCTGGGCGGTGAAGAGCGCAGCAACTACCCGCTGACCTTGAGCGTGGATGATTTTGGTGCAGGCTTTGGCCTCAGCGTGCTGGCGCTGCCGCAGATCGGCGCCCAGCGGCTGTGCGGCTATATGCATAACGCCGTGGAGCAACTGGTCGAGGCCTTGGAAAACGCCGTCGATACCGCGCTCAACCGCCTGCCGATACTGCCGTCGGCCGAACGCGACACCCTGCTGCACGAATTCAACACAACGGCTGCAGATTTCCCCACCGGGCACACCCTGCACGGTGCCTTTGAAGCCCAGGTCGAGCGCCAGCCCCACGCAATTGCGGTGCAGCAGGGCGAACGGTCGCTGACCTACCAGCAACTCAATCAACGCGCCAACCAACTGGCCCATCACCTGCTCGCGCTCGGCGTACGGCCGGACGATCGCGTGGCGATCTGCTGCCGTCGTGGCCCGCAGATGCTGATCGGGCTGCTGGGCATACTCAAGGCCGGCGCCGGTTATGTGCCGATCGACCCGGCCTATCCTGCCGAGCGCATTGCTTATCTGTTGCAGGACAGTGCGCCGGTGGCCGTGCTGGCTGAGTCCAGTACTCAAGCGTTGCTGGGGGCGTTCGCCACAGTCGACCTGCTGGGCGAAAGCTGGCAGCACCACGCGGTCAGCAATCCGCAGCTCGCAGCGCTGACCCCGGCGCACCTGGCCTACGTGATCTACACCTCCGGCTCCACCGGCCAACCCAAAGGCGTGATGGTGGAGCATCGCAATGTGGAAAACCTGGTGCACTGGCACTGCGAAGCCTTCGGCCTGGACGCGCGCAGCCATACCAGCAGTGTCGCCGGTTTTGGCTTCGACGCTATGGCCTGGGAAGTCTGGCCGGCGCTGTGTGCCGGTGCGACCCTGCACTTGCCGCCTGCCACGGTGGGCAATGAAAACATCGACGAACTGCTGGCCTGGTGGCTGGCGCAGCCGCTGGACGTCAGCTTCCTGCCCACGCCAGTGGCCGAATACGCCTTCAGCCAGCACCTGCAACACCCGACCTTGCGCATCCTGCTGATTGGCGGCGACCGCCTGCGGCAGTTCACCCAGGAGCGACGTTTTGCGCTGATCAACAACTACGGACCGACCGAGGCCACGGTGGTCGCCACCTCCGGCCGTGTCCGCGCCGGGCAGGTGCTGCATATCGGCCGGCCGGTGGCGAATGCCAGCACCTACTTGCTCGATGCACAGCTGCGCCCGGTGCCGGTGGGCGTGGCCGGTGAGCTGTATGTGGGCGGCAGCGGCGTGGCGCGCGGTTACCTGAACCGTGCGGACCTGACCGCCGAACGCTTCCTGCAAGACCCGTTCAACCCGGGGCGCATGTACCGCACTGGCGACCTGGCGCGCTGGTTGCCCGACGGTAATATCGAGTACCTGGGCCGCAATGATGATCAGGTCAAAGTGCGTGGCGTACGCGTGGAGCTGGGCGAGATCGAAAGTCGCCTGGCGGCAGTGGAAGGCGTTGGCGAGGCCGTGGTGCTGGTGCGCGAAGGCCGTTTGCTGGCCTGGTTCACGGAAAACTACCCGCTGGCGATTGAAACCCTGCGTTCGCAGCTACAAGCACAACTGCCCGACGCGCTGGTGCCGGTGGCCTACATCAAGCTCGACGCATTGCCCCTGACCGCCAACGGCAAGCTGGATCGCAAGGCCTTGCCGGAACCTGACCAGGCGGCGGTGCTCTCCCGCGACTATGAAGCGCCCCAGGGCGCAGTGGAAATCACCCTGGCGCGGATCTGGGCCGAGGTGTTGCAGGTCGAACAGGTCGGCCGTCATGACCACTTCTTCGAGCTCGGCGGCCATTCGTTGCTGGCCGTGAGCCTGATCGAACGCATGCGTCAAGCGGACCTCAGCGCGGATGTCCGTGTGCTGTTCAGCCAGCCGACCCTGGCCGCGCTGGCGGCTGCCGTGGGCAGTGGCCGCGAAGTGCAGGTGCCGGCCAACCGGATCGCAACGGATTGCGTGCGCATCACCGCTGACATGCTGCCGCTGGTTGATATCGACCAGTCGACCCTCGATCACGTCGTCAGCCGCATCCCCGGTGGCGCGGCCAACGTGCAGGATATCTACCCGCTGGCGCCGTTGCAGGAGGGCATTCTTTACCACTACCTCACCGCCGAACAGGGCGACCCGTACCTGCTGCAATCGCACCTGGCCTTCGACAGCCTCGAGCGCCTGCAGGCCTTCGCCTATGCGCTGCAACAGGTGATCAACCGCCATGACATCCTGCGCACGGGTGTGGTCTGGGAAGGCCTTGCGCAACCGCTGCAAGTGGTGTGGCGCCAGGCCCGATTGCCGCTTGAAGAGCTGCAGTTGCAGGGCGATGTACTCGCCGGCCTGCACGCGCGTTTTGATGCGCGGCGTTATCGCCTGGACATCAGCCAGGCGCCGCTTATCTGCCTCAAGTACGCCAAGGACCCGGCCAACCAGCGCGTGGTGGTGGTGTTGCTCTATCACCATATTGCGCTGGACCACACCGCGTTCGACGTGGTGCTGCGTGAAATGCAAGGGCATTTGTTGGGGCACGCCGCCCCGACGGCGGCGCCGATGCCGTACCGCAACTACGTGGCCCAGGCGCGATTGGGCGTCAGTGAGCAGGAGCACGAGGCGTTCTTTCGCGAGATGCTCGCCGATGTCGATGAACCGACCTTGCCGTTCGGCTTGCAGGACGTGCGCGGCGACGGCAGCGCGATTGAGGAACACAGCCTGCACCTGGACAACGACCTCAACCGCCGCCTGCGGGCCCAGGCACGTATACTCGGTGTGAGCACGGCGAGCCTGTTCCACCTGGCCTGGGGCCAAGTGTTGGCGGCCACTTCGGGGCGCCACAGCGTGGTGTTCGGCACCGTGCTGGTCGGCCGATTGCAAGGCGGTGAGGGCGCTGATCGTGCGCTCGGGGTGTTTATCAATACCTTGCCGCTGCGCCTGGATATCGACGCGCAAGGCGCACGCGATGCCGTGCGTGCCACCCACACGCGGCTCACCGCGTTGCTCGGCCATGAGCACGCGTCCCTGGCCCTGGCCCAGCGTTGCAGCGGGGTGGCGGCCCCGGCGCCGTTGTTCAGCTCGATGCTCAACTATCGCCATCGCGGCGCCGCGACGCGTTCTGCCGAGGCGCAACACGCCTGGGAAGGCATGCAGACGCTGGTCAACGATGGCCGCACCAACTACCCGCTGACCCTCAACGTGGATGACTTGGGCGATGGTTACGATATCACCGCGCTGGCGCAGGTTGACGCGCAACGGGTGTGTGGTTACCTGCAGAACGCCCTGGCCGGGCTGGTCGAAGCCTTGGAGCAGGCACCGCACCAGGCGCTCAATCGCCTGCCGATCCTGGGCGCCGAGGAACGCCAAAAACTGCTGGTAGCGTTCAACGCCACCGAGGTCGCTTACAACCTCGACCAGACCCTGCACGGCCTGTTCGAGGCTCAGGTCGAACGCACCCCTGATGCGGTGGCGGTCAAGGCCGGTGACCAGCAGTTGACCTACCGGGCACTCAACGAACGCGCCAACCGCCTGGCCCATCACCTGCGCGAGCTCGGCGTGCAGCCGGATTCGCGCGTGGGTATTTGCGTCGAGCGTGGCCTGGACATGGTGGTCGGCCTGTTCGCGATCCTTAAGGCTGGTGGCGGTTATGTGCCGCTGGACCCGGCGTATCCACTCGAACGCATCGCTTACATGCTGCAAGACAGCGCGCCGGTGGTGGTACTGGCGCAAGGCGCAACCCGCCAGTTGTTGGGTGACGTGCCGGTGCTGGACCTGGATCACCTCACCTGGCAACACCACAGCACGAGCAACCCGCTGGTGCCAGGCCTTACCGCCCGGCACCAGGCCTATGTGATCTACACCTCCGGCTCCACCGGCCAGCCCAAAGGCGTGATCAATGAACACGCCGGCGTGGTCAACCGCTTGCTGTGGATGCAGGACGCCTATGGCCTCAAGGCCCATGACGCGGTGCTGCAGAAAACCCCGTTCAGCTTCGACGTGTCGGTGTGGGAATTCTTCTGGCCGCTGTTTACCGGCGCACGGTTGGTGATGGCCCGCCCGGGTGGGCACAAAGAGCCGGAGTACCTGTGCCAGGTGATTGAGGCTGAGCAGATCACCACCTTGCATTTCGTGCCGTCGATGCTCGATGTGTTCCTGGCCCATGGTGATGTCAGCCAGGCCATAGGGCTGGCGCGGGTGATGTGCAGCGGCGAAGCCTTGCCGGGCAGCCTGGTACGGCGCTTCAAAGCACAACTGCCGGGGGTTGGCCTGTACAACCTGTACGGCCCGACAGAAGCGGCGGTCGATGTCACCGCGTGGAACTGCGCGCGGCCCGACGTGCCGGACAATACGCCGATCGGCAAGCCGATTGCCAATACACGCATGTACGTGCTGGACGCCCAGTTGCAGCCGGTGCCATTGGGTGTAGTGGGGGAGTTGTTCATCGGCGGCGTGCAAGTGGCGCGCGGGTATTTGAACCGCCCGGAACTGACCGCCGAACGCTTCCTCAAGGACCCGTTCACCGACGGGCGCATGTACCGCACCGGCGACGTCGGCCGTTACCTGCCCGACGGCAATATCGAATACCTGGGCCGCAACGATGACCAGGTGAAGATCCGTGGCCTGCGCATCGAACTGGGTGAAATCCAGGCGCGCCTGTTGGAGCATCCGCAGGTCAACGAGGCCGCCGTGGTCGCCCGCGAGGACCGTCTGGTGGCGTACTACACCGGCGCACACACCGACATCGACCGCTTGCGCGCCCACCTGTTGCAGCACTTGCCGGACTTTATGGTGCCCGCCGTGTTTGTGCACCTCGACGCATTGCCACTGAGCCCCAACGGCAAACTCGACCGCAAGGCACTGCCGGTGCCGGGCATGGACGCGCTGAGTGTGCGCGAATACGCAGCGCCCGAAGGCGACACCGAAATCCTTATGGCAGCGCTGTGGGTTGAACTGCTCAACGTTGAGCGCGTTGGGCGCCATGACAACTTCTTTGAGCTGGGCGGGCACTCGCTGCTGGCCGTGAGCTTGATCGGACGCCTGCGCCAGGAAGGCCTGGAAGCCGATGTGCGGGCGCTGTTCGAACAGCCGAGCCTGGCCGGCTACGCCGCTATTATCGAACGAATGGAGATCGTCCTGTGAGCATTTCTGAGTTATTGAGCACGCTGAAAGCCAAGGACGTGCAACTGGCGCTCAAGGGCGAGCAGTTGTCGGTGCAAGGCAACAAACAAGCGCTGAGCGACCCTTTGATCCTGGCGGCGTTGCGCGAGCACAAAGCGGCCTTGATCGAACTGATCAAGGCCGGTGAATACTCGGCCTCCAAGGCCGGTGAAGTGCAGGTGCCGGCCAATGGCATCCCGCTAGGTGCCGAGCACATCACCCCGGCGATGCTGAGCCTGTCGACGTTGAGCCAGGACGAGATCGAGCGCATCGTGGCCACGGTCGACGGCGGTGTGGCGAATATCCAGGACATTTACCCGCTGGCGCCGTTGCAGGAAGGCATTCTGTTCCACCACGTCAGCGCCGAGCAGGGCGACCCCTATGTGATGCAGTCGCAGTTCGCGTTCGACAGCCTGGAGCGTTTCGAGGCCTTTGCCCAAGCGTTGCAGCGCGTGATGGACCGCCACGATATCCTGCGCACCGGCGTGGTCTGGGACGGTTTGCAGCAACCCTCGCAAGTGGTGTGGCGCCAGGCCCGCCTGCCGGTGCAGGCGCTGCAATTGAACCCGGCCGACGGCGATATCGCCGCCCAACTGCACGGGCTGTTCGACGCCCGCCACTATCGCCTCGACGTGACCCGGGCGCCGCTGCTGCGCCTGGTGCGGGCCGACGACCGGCTGAACCAGCGCATTGTCGCCACCTTGCTGTTCCACCATATGGCCCTCGACCACAGCGCCCTCGAAGTGGTGTGCCATGAAATGCAGGCGTGCCTGCTGGGGCAGGGCGCGGCGCTTGGCCAGGCCGTGCCGTTTCGCAATTATGTGGCGCAGGCACGCCTGGGTATCAGCGAGCCGGAACACGAAAATTTCTTCCGCCAGATGCTCGGCGATATCAGCGAGCCGACCCTGCCATACGGCTTGCAGGACGTGCAGGGCGATGCCCGTGGCATCAGCGAAGTCAGCCTGCCTTTGCCCGCAGCACTCAGCCGGCGGTTGCGCGCGCAAGCCCGGCAATTGGGCGTGAGTGCCGCCAGCCTGTTCCATATGGGCTGGGCGCAGGTGTTGGCGGTGCTGGCCGGTAAAGAGCAGGTGGTGTTCGGCACCGTATTGATGGGCCGCATGCAAGGCAGCCATGACACGGATCGGGCGCTGGGCATTTTCATCAACACCTTGCCGTTTCGCGTCGACGTGGACGCCCAGGACCTACGCACCGGGGTCAAGGCCACCCACGCGCGGCTCACCACCTTGTTGCGCCATGAACACGCGCCGCTGGCCCTGGCCCAACGCTGCAGCGGGGTGGTGGCGCCGACGCCGCTGTTCAGCGCCTTGCTCAACTATCGCCACAGCGCCCCGGCCGCCAGCGCCGAAGCCGTGTCGGCCTGGCACGGGATCGCCGCGCTCAGCGCCGAAGAACGCACCAACTACCCGCTGACCCTGAGTGTGGATGACCTGGGTGACGGCTTTGGCCTGAGCCTGCTGGCCAGCCAGCGGGTCGACCCGCAGCGGGTGTGCGGCTATCTGCAAACCGCCCTGGAGAACCTGGTGACGGCGCTGGAGCAGGCACCGCACACCGCGCTCAATCAGCTGTCGGTGCTGCCTGCCGCCGAGCAGCAACTGTTGCTTGAGCAGTTCAACGCCACCCACGCCGATTTCCCCCAGAGCAGTACCTTGCACGGGCGCGTCGAAGCCCAGGCCGCGCTCACGCCGGAGGCGATTGCCGCCGTGCAGCAGGGCCGCCAACTGACTTACGCCGAACTCAACCAGCAAGCCAACCTGCTGGCCCATCACCTGTTGGCGCTGGGGGTCAAACCCGATGACCGCGTGGCCATCGTCGCGCGGCGTGGCCTGGACACCCTGGCCGGGTTGCTGGCCATCCTCAAGGCTGGCGCCTGCTATGTGCCGGTCGACCCTTCGCACCCGGCCGAGCGCCTGAGCTACCTGCTAAGCGACAGCGCCCCGGTGGCGGTGCTGACCCAACAGGCACTGCTCGAGCGCTTGCCGGCGCTGGACGTGCCGGTGATCCAGCTGGACCGCTACACCTGGCAGCACCATTCAGCCAGCAATCCAAAAGCCGCCGTCAGCCCTTCGAACCTCGCCTATGTGATCTACACCTCCGGCTCCACCGGCCTGCCCAAAGGGGTGATGGTGGAGCACCACACGGTGGCCAACCTGGTGGACTGGCATTGCCGCGCCTTTGACTTGTGCGCCGGGCGCCACACCGCCAGTGTTGCCGGCTTTGGTTTTGATGCGATGGCCTGGGAAGTGTGGCCGGCGCTGTGTGTCGGCGCGACCCTGCACCTGCCGCCCGCCACGGACGGCGCCGAAGATATCGACGCGCTGCTGAGCTGGTGGTGCGCGCAGCCACTGGACGTGTGCTTCCTGCCCACGCCGGTGGCCGAATACGCGTTCAGCCAGCACATCGAACACCCTACATTGCGCACCTTGCTCATCGGCGGTGACCGCCTGCGCCAGTTTGCGCGGGCACAGCGATTTGAGTTGATCAACAACTACGGCCCCACCGAAGCCACGGTGGTTGCCACTTCCGGCAAGGTCGAAGCAGGCCAGCCGTTGCATATTGGCAAACCGGTGGCCAATGCCACGGTGTACCTGCTCGATGAACAACAACGGCCGGTGCCATTGGGGGTAGCCGGTGAGCTGTACGTGGGCGGCAAGGGCGTGGCGCGTGGTTACCTCAACCGCCCGGACCTGACCGCCGAGCGCTTCCTGCATGACCCGTTCAACCCGGGGCGCATGTACCGCACCGGCGACCTGGCGCGTTGGTTGCCGGACGGTACGCTTGAATACCTGGGGCGCAACGATGATCAGGTGAAGATCCGTGGCATGCGTATCGAGCTTGGCGAGATTGAAACCCAGCTCGGCCAACTGCCTGGGATCCAGGAAGCGGTGGTGCTGGTGCGCGAGGAGCGACTGGTCGCCTATTTCACCGAGAGCCCGCAACTCGACCCGCTGGCGGTCGGTGATATCCGCGCCCACCTGGTTGCGCATCTGCCGGACTACATGGTCCCGGTCGCCTATGTGAAGCTCGAGGCGTTGCCACTCACCGCCAACGGCAAGCTCGACCGCAAGGCCTTGCCAGCGCCGGACATGGCCGCGGTGTTTACCCGCGAATACGCAGCGCCCGAGGGCGAGATCGAAAGCGTGCTCGCGCAGATCTGGGCCGATGTGCTGCAGGTGCAGCGTGTCGGGCGGCACGACCATTTCTTCGAACTGGGCGGGCACTCGTTGCTGGCGATGCGCATGGTCTCGCAAGTGCGCCAGCGCCTGGGGGTGGAACTGGTGCTGGGCGACTTGTTTGCCAATGCGGAGCTGGCGGCGGTCGCCGCAGTGCTGGCGCAGTCAGGGCGCAGCACCTTGCCGGATATTCTGCCGGCCAATCGTGATGAGCTCGTGCCGTTGTCGTTCGCCCAGCAGCGCCTGTGGTTTCTGGCGCTGATGGAAGGCGCCAATACCGCCTATAACATTCCCATCGGCCTGCGTTTGCGTGGCCAGTTGCATGTCGAGGCGCTGCAACGCGCGCTGGCGCGCATTGTTGCGCGGCATGAAACCCTGCGCAGCCGCTTTGCCCAACAGGGCGACCAAGCCCAGGTACTGATCGTACCCGCCGAAGAGATGCTGCCCCTGCAAGTGCAGGATTTGCGCCGCCACCCGCAACCGCAGCAGGCGCTGGATGCCTTGATTCAGGGCGAAGCCTCGGCACCGTTCGACCTGGAGCGCGGCCCGTTGCTGCGTGGGCGCCTGGTGGTGATGGCCGACGATCACCATGTGCTACTGCTGACCCTGCACCATATCGTTTCCGATGGCTGGTCGATGGGCGTGCTCACCCGTGAGTTGATGGCGCTGTATCAAGCCTTCAGCCACGGCATGCCTGACCCATTGCCAAGCCTGCCGATTCAGTACGGCGACTTCGCCGTGTGGCAGCGTTTGTGGCTGAGCGGCGAAGTGCTGCAGCGCCAAAGTACCTATTGGCAACAGGCACTGGCCGGTGCGCCGGCCTTGCTCACGCTGCCTACCGATCGCCCACGCCCTGTGCAGCAGGACTACGCCGGCAACAGCGTCGAAGTGCGCCTGGACGAACGCCTGACCGCCGGGCTCAAGGCCTTGAGCCAACGCCATGGCACCACGCTGTACATGACCTTGATGACGGCCTGGGCCTCCCTGCTGGCGCGGCTGTCCGGGCAACACGACCTGGTGATCGGCACGCCAGTGGCCAACCGTACCCGCAGCGAGGTGGAAGGGCTGATCGGCCTGTTCGTCAACACCCTGGCGGTGCGCATCGACACCTCGGGCGAGCTGAGCACCGAGGCCTTGCTGGCACGGGTCAAGGCGCTGACGCTGGCGGCCCAGGCGCATCAGGACTTGCCATTCGAGCAGGTGGTGGAAATCACCCGGCCGGTGCGCAGCCTGGCCCACAGCCCGCTGTTCCAGACCCTGATGAGCTGGCAAGACAGCAGCGCGCCGACCCTGGCGCTGGGCGACCTGGCCCTGGAAGGCATCGTCGAGAACAGCCACTTTGCCAAGTTCGACCTGTCGTTGAACCTGGGTGAAGTGCAGGGCAGCATTCTCGGCGCGCTGGAATTTGCCGTGGCGCTGTTTGATGAGTCGACCGTGCAGCGGTACGCCGGGTATTTCACCCGCACCTTGCAGGCCATGGTCGATAACGACCAGGCGGTGTTGGAACATGCGCCGTTGTTGGATGAGTGTGAGCGTCAGCACCTGCTGGTGGATTTCAACGCCACCGCGGTGGACTACAACCTCGACCAGACACTGCACGGGATGTTTGAAGCGCAGGTGGTGCGCACGCCGAACGCGATTGCGGTGAAGGCGGGTGAGCGGCAACTGACTTACGCCGAGCTGAATGCGCAGGCTAATCAGTTGGCCCATCACCTGCTGGCGCTGGGTGTACAGCCGGATTCGCGGGTGGCGATCTGCGTCGAGCGCAGCCTGGAGATGGTCATTGGCCTGTATGCGATCCTCAAGGCCGGCGCGGCGTATGTGCCGCTGGACCCGGCTTATCCGCAAGAGCGCCTGGCCTACATGCTGCAAGACAGTGCGCCGCTGGTGGTGCTGGCCCAAGGCGCAACACGTGGCTTGCTCGGCGCAGTGGCGGTAGTCGACCTGGACCAGCCCACCTGGCAGCATCTGCCCGCAGGCAACCCTCACGTCCAGGGCGTGAGCGCCTATGTGATCTACACCTCCGGCTCTACCGGCCAGCCCAAAGGCGTGATCAACGACCACGCCGGGGTAGTCAACCGCCTGCTGTGGATGCAGGACGAATACGGCCTGAACGCGCAGGATTCGGTGCTGCAGAAAACCCCGTTCAGCTTTGACGTATCGGTGTGGGAATTCTTCTGGCCGCTGTTTACCGGCGCGCGTCTGGTGATGGCGCGCCCCGGCGGGCACAAAGAGCCCGAATACCTGTGCGACGTGATCGAGGCCGAACAGATCACTACCTTGCACTTTGTGCCGTCGATGCTCGATGTGTTCCTGGCCCACGGCGATGTCAGCCAGGCCATAGGGCTAGCGCGGGTGATGTGCAGCGGCGAAGCCTTGCCGGGCAGTCTGGTGCGGCGCTTCAAGCAACAACTGCCAGGCAGCGAGCTGCATAACCTGTATGGGCCGACCGAAGCGGCCGTCGACGTAACCGCCTGGAACTGTGCCGGTCTGGTAACCCCGGACAACACGCCGATCGGCAAACCCATCGCCAACACCCGCATGTACCTGCTTGACAGCCAATTGCAACCGGTGCCGCTGGGTGTGGTGGGCGAGTTGTTTATCGCGGGCGTACAAGTGGCGCGCGGGTATCTGAACCGGCTGGAGCTGACCGCCGAGCGTTTCCTTGACGACCCCTTCAGGCAGGGGCGCATGTATCGCACCGGTGATGTCGGGCGTTACTTGCCGGACGGCAATATCGAGTACCTGGGGCGCAATGATGACCAGGTGAAAATTCGGGGTTTGCGCATCGAGCTGGGTGAGGTCCAGGCGCGGCTGCTCGAGCATCCTCAGGTCAACGAAGCCGCTGTAATCGCCCGTGAAGAGCGGCTGGTGGCTTACTACACCGGCACGCCGAGCGACATCGACGCGCTGCGCGGTCATCTGCTGCGGCATCTGCCGGAGTTCATGGTGCCGGCGATTTTCGTGCATCTGCAGGCGTTGCCGCTCAGCCCCAACGGCAAGCTCGACCGCAAGGCGCTGCCGACGCCGGGCCTGGATTCGGTGGTGGTGCGCGAGTACGAAGCGCCCCAGGGCGATACCGAAATGGCCTTGGCCAGCCTGTGGGCCGAACTGCTCAATGTTGAGCGCGTGGGCCGTCACGACAACTTCTTTGAACTGGGCGGGCATTCGCTGCTGGCCGTCAGTCTGATGGGGCGCATGCGCCGCCTGGGCTTGTCGGCGGATGTGAAGGTGCTGTTCGGCCAGCCGACGCTCTCGGCGTTGGCGGCGGCGCTGGGCAGTGGGCGCGAAGTGGCGGTGCCGGCCAATGGCATTGCCGAAGGCTGCAGCCACATCACCCCGGCTATGTTGCCCTTGATCCAGATGGACAAGGCTGCCGTCGACCGCATCGTCGCGTGCATTCCCGGCGGTGCGGCGAATGTGCAGGATATCTACCCGCTGGCGCCGTTGCAGGCCGGCATCCTGTATCACCATCGGGCTGTGCTTGAAGGCGATGCCTACCTGTTGCGGGCGCAGTTTGCCTTCGATAGCCGTCTGCGCCTGGACGCCTTTGCCCATGCATTGCAGGCGGTGATCCAGCGGCATGACATCCTGCGTTCCTCCTTCCATTGGGAGGGCCTGGAAGAACCGGTGCAAGTGGTTTGGCGTGAGGCCTCGCTCAGCGTTGAAACCGGTGCTGTGCCGCAGCGCCTGGACCTGACGCAAGCGCCGTTGATGCGGCTGATCTATACCGAGGAGCCGCAGCGCGTGGTCGCCACGTTGCTGTTCCATCATTTGGTGATGGACCACGTCGCGCTGGACATCCTGCAGCATGAAATGCTGGCGTTCCTGCTCGGCACCCAGCACAGGCTGGGCGCGGCCGTGCCGTATCGCAACTATGTGGCCCAGACTGTGGCCCAGACCCGCCTGGGCGTTGACAATCACGAAACCTTCTTGCGCGAAATGCTCGGTGAAATCGACGAGCCAACCGACGTCCAATACCTGGGCGCCGATGAACACGCGCATCTGGCCGTCGACCCGCAGTTGAGCCAGCGTCTGCGCACCCAGGCGCGCCAGGCTGGAGTGAGTGCCGCTAGCCTGATGCACCTGGCCTGGGCGCAGGTGCTGGGCAAGGTCAGTGGCCGCGAACAGGTGGTGTTCGGCACTGTAATGCTCGGCCGCCTGCAAGGCGGCGAAGGCGCCGAGCGCGCCATGGGCGTGTTTATCAATACCTTGCCGTTGCGCGTCGACCTGGGCGAACACTCGGTACGCACCGCACTGCGTGCCACCCATGCGCGCCTGACCCAATTGCTCAGCCATGAGCACGCGCCGCTGGCATTGGCCCAGCAGTGCAGCGGCGTGCCAGTGGGTACGCCGTTGTTCAACGTGCTGTTCAACTACCGCCACAGCGCGCCGCACAGTGGTGGCGTGGCCGACGCATGGCAGGGGATTGCGCTGCTCAGTGCCGAGGAGCAGACCAATTACGGGGTGTCGGTGAGTGTCGATGACCTTGGTGAGGGTTTCAGCCTGACCGCCATGGGGCAGGGCGCCCGGCGTTTGTGTGATTACCTGAACATTGCCCTTGAGCAACTGGTTGAGGCGCTGGAGCACCACAGTGATAGGGGCATCAGCCGCTTGCCAATCCTGCCGGCGGCCGAGCGTCAACAGCTGGCAGGTTTCAATGCCACCACCCGTGTGTTCCCCCGCGAGCACACGGTGCAGCGCTTGTTCGAAGCCCAGGCCCACGCACGGCCTGACGCGGTGGCTGCGTTGCACGCTGACGCGGTAATGAGCTACGGCGAACTCAACACCCGCGCCAACCGCTTGGCCCATCACCTGATGAGCCTGGGCGTACGCCCGGCCGATAACGTCGCGATCCTGCTGCCGCGTTCCCTGGACCTGCTGGTCAGCCAGTTGGCGATCCTCAAGTGTGCAGCGGCCTATGTGCCGCTGGACATAAACGCACCCGCCGAACGCCAGGGCTTCATGTTGCAGGACAGCGGCGCGAGCTGGCTGTTGACCCGCAGTGACGCGGCGCTTGAGTTCCCGGCGCGGCGCCTGGATCTGGACACCCTGACCCTGGACCCGCAACCGAGCCACAACCCTGACCTGTCGCAGTCCTCGGACAGCGTGGCGTACATCATGTACACCTCCGGCTCCACGGGCACACCGAAGGGCGTATTGGTGCCTCATCGCGGCATCACACGGCTGGTGCTCAACAACGGTTACGCCGACTTCAACGCCGCCGACCGCGTGGCGTTTGCCTCCAACCCGGCGTTCGACGCCAGCACCATGGATGTGTGGGGCGCGCTGCTCAACGGCGGCCAGGTGCAGGTGATCGACCATTCCACGTTGCTCGACCCCGCTGCATTCGGCCGTGCGCTGCACGGTGCGACGGTGTTGTTCGTGACCACCGCGTTGTTCAACCAGTACGTGCAGATGATCCCCGAAGCCCTGGCCGGCTTGCGCATTTTGCTCTGCGGCGGCG
Organism: Pseudomonas sp. PA-6-3C; assembly: GCF_021605825.1. Classification (NCBI taxonomy): domain Bacteria; kingdom Pseudomonadati; phylum Pseudomonadota; class Gammaproteobacteria; order Pseudomonadales; family Pseudomonadaceae; genus Pseudomonas; species Pseudomonas sp. PA-6-3C. Next base: position 2,629 of record NZ_WKDV01000024.1, on the reverse strand, counting down.
AGCGTGCCGACCCGGCGGCGTTCCGCAGCCTGCTGGCGCAGGCGCCGGGATTGCGCCTGGTGCATTGCTACGGGCCGACTGAAACCACCACCTACGCCACCACTTACGAGGTGCAGGCGATTGCCGCCGATGCTGACAGCGTGGCGGTCGGTCGACCGATTTCCAACACGCAGATTCATGTGCTGGATGCGTACTTGCAGCCACTGCCGGTGGGCGTGATCGGCGAAATCTGCATCGGCGGTGACGGCGTGGCCAAGGGTTATTTGAACCGGCCGGAGCTGACCGCCGAGAAGTTTGTCGACGACCCGTTCAACCCAGGCGCCTTGATGTACCGCACCGGCGACCTTGGCCGCTGGACAGCGGACGGCTTGCTGGAGTGCATCGGGCGTAACGACGACCAAGTGAAGATCCGTGGTTTCCGTATCGAGTTGGGCGAGATCGAAGCGTGCCTGGCGACCTTGGCGAGCATCCAGGACGTAGTGGTACTGGCCCGTGAGGACGTGCCCGGCGACAAGCGCCTGGTGGCGTATTTCACCTGGGCTGGCGAGCCCGTAGACATCGACAGTGTGCGTGCGCACCTGCACGGCCAGTTGCCGGACTACATGCTGCCGTCGGCCTATGTGCCGCTGGCGCAGTTGCCGCTGACGGCCAATGGCAAGATCGATCGCAAAGCCTTGCCGGTTCCGGCGTTGGAGGCCTTGCTCAGCCGCGACTTCGAGGCGCCGGCCGATGCACTGGAGCAGTCGCTCGCCGGCCTGTGGGCCAAGGTGTTGAAACTGGAGCAGGTGGGGCGTCACGACAGCTTCTTTGAGCTGGGCGGGCATTCCTTGCTGGCGATTCGACTGGTCAACCTGATGGAGGCAGCGGGCTTGCAGGTGTCGCTGGCCGAGCTGTTCCAGCACGTCAGCGTGGCCTCGGTGGCGGCGATGTTGCGCCAGCGCACCGGCGAGCCGGTGCGCGACACCTCGCTGATTACCGTGCGCAGCAGCGGATCGCAGCCGCCGTTGTTTCTGGTGCACGAGTTCAGTGGCATGGACGTGTATTTCCCGGCGTTGGGTCAGCACTTGCCCGGCGACTATCCGATCTACGGCCTGCCGGGCGCGGCACTGGGCGAGCCGCACCTGAACACCATGGAAGGCTTGGCGGCGCGCATGGTCGGCCTGATCCGCGAGGTCCAGCCACACGGGCCTTACCGCGTGGCGGGCTGGTCGTTTGGCGGCGTGCTGGCCTATGAAGTGGCGATGCAATTGCTGGGGCTGGATGAACCGGTAGCGTTCCTCGGCCTGATCGACAGCTACGTGCCGCGCATGACCGACCAAGGCAAGGCGCGCTGGAGTGGGCCGGATGCGCTTAAGCGGCATTTGCTGTTGCAGTGCACGGCGTATTGGAAAGCACAGGGAGGTGTGGATGAACTGGCGAGCCTTGAACAGCTTGAGGCGGGCATTGGACAGCTGGACTTTGCGGGTTTGCTGCAACGCTGTCGCGATCAAGGTCTGCTATACGCGCAAATGGCAGCGGCTACGGACGCGGACCTCTTGAGTTTTATCGAGCGTGAAGTCGGCCACGGGCATGCGCTGGCGCACTACAGCCTGTTCCTGCTGCCGGTGCCGGTGCATCTGTTCAGTGCCCGCGAACGGCCGACCGAGCTGTCGCGGCGCAGTGAGTCGCTGGGCTGGGAAGACGCTTTGGCGCCTGGGCAATTGCGCCGGGTCGAGGTGCCGGGCGATCACCAAAGCATGATGCAGGCGCCGCATATTCAAGGCTTGGGCGCGGCGATGGCGCAGGCCTTGGCCGCGAGTGCGCCGGTGATGGAAGCGGTGCATCAACCGGTGCTGCGCATTCAGAGTGGGCGTGCGGGGTTTGCGCCGGTGTTTTGTGTGCCGGGAGCGGGTGACAGCGTCACCGGGTTTGTGGGGTTGAGCGAGGCACTCGGGCGCGACTGGCCGCTGTTCGGTTTGCAGCCGCGCGGGCTGGATGGCGAGGCGGTGCCCCATAGCCAGGTGGAAGCGGCAGCGCAGTGTTACCTGGCGGCGCTGGCGCACGAGTGTCCGCGTGGGCCGGTGCATCTGGTCGGGCATTCATTTGGTGGCTGGGTCGCGCTGGAGATGGCGCTGCGCTTGCAGGCGATGGGCCGTGAGGTGGCGTCGTTGACGGTGATCGACAGTGAATCACCGGGCGGTGCGGGCAAGCCTTATTCGACCACGGCCGCGTTGTTGCGCTTGATTGAGGCCATGCAGTTGTCGGCGGGCAAGTCGCTGGGCATTGACCGGGTGGAGTTTGCCGGGCGCGATGAGGTGGCGCAGCAGCAATGGCTGCATGCGGGGATGGTGAGCGTGGGTTTGTTGCCGGGGCGTGCCAGTGTGGATGCGATGGCGGGGCCGGCGCGTACTTATGCGGCGGCGTTGCGCACGGTGTATCGGCCGGCGCAGCGGTTCAACGGGGTGGTGCGGTTGGTGTTGGCGCAGGATCCGGCGTTGGATGCGGCGGGTAATCAGCGTGAGCAGGGGTTGATGGTGGAAGGGTGGCGGCGCCAGGGGAGTGGGTTGCAGGTTTGGTATGGCGCGGGGAATCACTTTACGTTGCTTAAGGCGCCGAATGTTTTGGGGTTGGCGCGGTGGTGGCTTGAGGG